>JBFZCK010000063.1:0-8690 GCA_041307965.1 Burkholderiales bacterium
CCGACTTCCGGGGCGAGACCTGCACCAGCGTGTTCGATGCCGACGCGGGCATCGCACTGGACAGCACCTTCATCAAAGTGGTGAGCTGGTACGACAACGAATGGGGCTACTCCAACAAATGTGTGGAGATGGCCCGCGTGGTGGGCCGTTAAGGACAGGCCAGCAGGGTTTTGCCCGCCAAGGCCTCGCCCATGCTCAAGACCAACGTGCGCTGGGCTTCGGTGATGGCGGGCAAACGCAGGGCCCAGTTCACGCTTTCCGCCCGCTCCATGGCCACACGGGCGGTGCGTATGCCTTGGCTTTGCACGGTGACCAGCGCATCTTTGGCCGCATCCTCGTTGGAGAACGTGCCCAAAGACAAACCGGGTGCTAAGCGGGGCAAGGTCACTTCGCGGTAATCGATTTTCAAGCGACGAAGCGTGGCTTTGCGCTGGGCCATCACCTCGGGTTTTTCAAACTTGCCCCAGTACACGATCCAACGGCCGTTGCTGCGGTTTTCGCTCAACGACCACGCGCTGTCGGGCAAGGACAGGGTGTTCATGGCTTGGCGCAGGGTGTCGGCCTGTCCAGGACTGAAACCCGGCGCCCACAGGCAGCTGGTGGGTTCAGCGACGACCACCGGCTCGGCGGGGGCGTTGTCCTGTGCTTTGTCGGGCGCACTGTTGAGCAAGCGAATGGCAGAGGCTTGGACTTCTTGTTGTAGGCGCTGCGGCTCACTCACCCGCTCAGGCGCCCAGCCATGCTCAGCGAAGAGGTCTTGGCTCCAAGCAAAAAACACCGCATTGGCGGCCACCAACACCAACAGAACCCATCTCAGCATGGTCGAACACTCACGGTTGAACTGGTCACAGCCATCATGCCTTGGGCGGTTTGAACTTGCAAACCCCCTTGGGCATCCAATCCACAGGCCACACCTTGTTGGCCATCGGACAACGTGACCGACAGGCCGGCCAAGGCGTCGCGTTCGGCGAACGCTTGGGCAAAGGGGCCAAAGCCTTCGCGCTCAAAGCGCATCACGTCAGACACCAAGCCCGGCAAGACCCGGCTGAGCACCTCGCCACGCGACACAGCAGACTCAGGGCCCAGCACCTCGCACAAGCCAGCGGGGGCTTGGGGCGCCATGGTTTGGGCATCGTCGTTGGGCCAGGCTTGTGGGCTCGGGGTGTCCAGGTTGAGACCCACACCGATGACAACGTATCGCTCGGGTCGTTGGGCGATGTTGGCGGTTTCCACCAAAATGCCGCCGACTTTGCGCTGCTGCCACCACAGGTCGTTGGGCCACTTCAAGCGCAACTCGGGATGCAAAGACCGCGCCAAACTCAAGCCCACCACCAACGACAACCCCGACCAATCAACAGGTGCCAAGGGCAGGCCCAAAGAGAAGGTCAATGCGCGGTGTGTGGCGGTGTGCCAAGACTTGCCCATGCGACCGCGTCCCGCGGTTTGGGTTTCAGCCACCAACACGGTGGGCTCAACCAGGCCTTCGCGGGCCTGTTGCATCAAGCGTGTGTTGGTGGAGTTGACCGTTGGCAAAACTTCGATCGACAGGCCCGGCAGCTGAGCCGACAGCGCCACCCACAGCGATTCGGCGTGGGTGCGCAGGCTGGCGTCGCTCGGGACCACGGTCATGTCAGCGGCCGCGCTTCTTGGGTGCGAGCAGGGTGCCGCGGCATTTTTTGGCGCCGCACCAGCAGGGGTACTCGGCCTTGAGGGCTTTGGTGTAGGGCTCGTCGATCACCAAGCCGTAGTCGTAAAACAGCTCTTCGCCCGCGGCGATGTCGCGCAGGGCGCGGATGAACACGCGCCCACCCTCTTCATCGGCTTCGCAATTGGGCTTACAGCTGTGGTTGATCCAGCGCGAAGAGTTGCCGCCGTGTTTGGCGTCGATCACGTGGTCTTCGTCGATGTGGAAATAAAAGGTGTGGTTCGGGTCTTGGGGGTCGTGCGGGTGACGGCGCAAAGCCTCGTCCCAGTTGATGACTTCACCCACGTACTCGATGAGGGTTTCACCTTCGGCCAGGTCCACCAAAGCGAACACGCCTTTGCCGTGCACGCCCGAGCGACGGGTCTGGATGCGCCGAGCATCGCTGGATTTGGCGCTTGAAGCTTTTTGGGGCATTTGTGGCACGGGTCAGAAAGTTTGGTAAGGTTGTTTCATGCATGTGCGCACGTGAGCGCGCACAGGTGCGCGTGCGTACGCGCGTAAGACCACGATTGTAGAGATGAAAAACACCACCACCGCCAAAACCCTGGTCATCGCCGAAAAGCCTTCGGTGGCACAAGACATCGTCAAGGCCTTGACGCCTGTGGCGGGCAAGTTCGAAAAGCACGAGGACCACTTCGAGAGCGACACCTATGTGGTCACCAGCGCCGTGGGCCACTTGGTGGAGATCCAAGCCCCCGAGCAATACGACGTCAAGCGCGGCAAGTGGAGCTTTGCCAACCTGCCCGTCATCCCGCCGCACTTCGACTTGAAGCCGGTGGACAAAACCAAGAGCCGCTTGAACGCCGTGGTCAAGCAGGCCAAGCGCAAAGACGTGGGCGCCCTGATCAACGCCTGTGACGCGGGCCGCGAGGGTGAGTTGATCTTCCGTTTGATCGAGCAATACGCGGGCGGCACCAAACCCTTGGGCAAACCGGTGCAACGCTTGTGGCTGCAGTCCATGACACCCCAAGCCATCCGCGACGGTTTTGACAGCCTGCGCAGCGAACAACAAATGCAAGGCCTGGCCGACGCCGCCCGAAGCCGCTCCGAGGCCGACTGGCTGGTGGGCATCAACGGCACTCGCGCCATGACCGCGTTCAATTCGCGCGATGGCGGCTTTTTCTTGACCACCGTCGGTCGGGTGCAAACGCCCACCTTGGCCGTGGTGGTGGAGCGCGAAGAACAAATCCGCAAGTTCATCAGCCGCGACTATTGGGAAATCCACGCCGAATTCGCCGCCGCGGCAGGGACCTACCCGGGCAAATGGTTCGACCCGAAGTGGAAAAAAGAAGAAGACGCTGAAAAGAAAGCCGACCGAAAATGGACCGCCGCCGAGGCCCAAGCCATCGTCGACGCTGTGCGCGGCAAGACCGCCAGCGTGACCGAAGAGGCCACGCCCACCACCCAAGCCAGCCCCGGCCTGTTCGATCTGACCAGCCTGCAGCGCGAGGCCAACGGCAAGTTCGGCTTCTCGGCCAAGACCACGTTGGCGCTGGCGCAAAGCCTGTACGAACGCCACAAAGCCTTGACCTACCCACGTACCGATTCGCGCCACCTGCCCGAAGACTACGTGCCCGTGGCCAAACAAACCTTCGAGATGCTGGCCGACAGTGGCATGCGCCATCTGGCCCCGCACGCCCTCACGGCCCTGAACGGCAACTACGTGCGCAAGCTCCCGCGCGTGTTTGACAACAAGAAGGTCTCCGACCACTTCGCCATCATTCCCACGCTGCAAGCGCCCAGCGGCCTGTCTGAGGCCGAGCAAAAGTTGTACGACCTGGTGGTGCGCCGCTTCATGGCGGTGTTCTTCCCCAGCGCCGAATACCAAGTGACCACCCGCATCAGCGTGGCCGCAGGCCACAGCTTCAAGACCGTGGGCAAGGTGCTGGTCAAGCCCGGTTGGCTCGCGATTTACGGCAAGGAAGCCGCCGATGAGGTGGAAGACGCCAAAGACGGCGACAAGGGCCAAAACCTGGTGCCGGTGCAGCCGGGTGAACAGGTCGGCGTCGAGTCGGTCGAGGCCAAGGGCCTGAAGACCCGCCCGCCCGCTCGCTATTCGGAAGCCACTTTGCTGGGCGCCATGGAAGGCGCGGGCAAGATGGTCGACGACGACGAGTTGCGCGAAGCCATGCAAGAAAAAGGCTTGGGCACACCCGCCACCCGTGCGGCCACGATCGAGGGCCTGCTGAACGAAAAATACATGTTGCGCGAAGGCCGCGAACTGATTCCCACGGCCAAGGCCTTCCAGCTCATGACGCTGCTGCGCGGCCTGCAGGTGGAAGAACTCTCCAAGCCCGAACTGACGGGCGAGTGGGAATACAAGCTCGCGCAAATGGAGCAAGGCAAATTGAGCCGCGCCACCTTCATGGCCGAGATCGCCGCCATGACCGAGCACATCGTCAAAAAAGCCAAAGAGTACGACCGCGACACCGTGCCCGGCGACTACGCCACGCTGAGTGCGCCCTGCCCCAATTGCGGCGGTGTGGTGAAAGAAAACTACCGCCGCTACACCTGTACGGGGGCCGACGGCGCGAGCGACGGCTGCGGTTTTTCGTTCGGCAAGTCGCCCGCGGGCCGCACCTTTGAGGTGGCTGAGGTCGAGCAGTTCATGCGCGACAAAAAGATCGGTCCGCTCGAAGGCTTCCGCTCCAAAGCGGGCTGGCCTTTTGTGGCCGAGATGGCGCTCAAGTACAACGAAGAAGACAAGAACTGGAAACTCGAGTTCGACTTCGGCGACGACAAAAACGAAGAAAGTGGCGAGATCGTTGAGTTCGCCGACGCTTCCCTCGGCGCTTGCCCCAAGTGCGGCAGCGCGGTGCATGAGCACGGCAGCAACTACGTGTGCAGCAAAGCCGTGCCCACGAACGAACAGCCCACCCCGAGTTGCGACTTCAAGACGGGCACCCTGATCTTGCAGCAGCCCATCGATCGCGAGCAGATCGTCAAGCTCTTGAGCACCGGCAAAACCGACCTGCTCGACAAGTTCGTGAGCAACCGCACCCGACGCGCTTTCAAAGCCATGCTGGCTTGGAACCCCGAAGAAGGCAAGGTCACGTTTGAGTTTGCGCCACGCGAAGGCGGCAAGAAATACCCGCCCCGCAAGACGGCTGCGACCAAGACGCCGTTTGGCAAAGCCGTCGCCAAAAAAGCAGCGGCCAAAACACCCGCAGCCAAAACCGCCAAAGCCCCGGCAGCCAAAAAAGTGGCCAAGCCCAAAGCACCGCGCAAAGCCGCGGTGGGCACTTTGAAGCCCAGCGCATCATTGGCGGCGGTGATTGGCGACGGCACCTACGCCCGCACCGAGGTGGTCAAGAAAATATGGGACTACATCAAGGCCAACAACCTGCAAGACCCGGCGGACAAGCGCTCGATCAAGGCCGACGGCAAGTTGCAAGCGGTGTTCGGCAAGGACCAAGCCACCATGTTTGAGCTGGCCGGCATCATCGGCAAACACCTGAGCTGAGGCGAAAAGCAGCGCCCCGTTTCAGGGGTCCATCGGCGCGGTGGGGGGGCCATCCAACAAGGTTTTGAGCACCGCCAAGCCGCTGCCCAATTGCTCCACCGTGGCGGGCGAGTTCAGGCTGATGCGAATGGCGTGGGGTGCCGCCGAGCGGCCCACCGCGAAGTGATCGGCGGTGCGAACCAACACCCCCGCGTGGCGCAGGGTGGCCGCAAACTGCCCCGCGCGCCAAGGCTCGGGCAAAGGCATCCACAACAAGGGGTATTCGTTGTCGGACTTGAAGTCCAGTCCCGACAGTGCGGCTTTGGCCACGGTCAATCGCTCATGGATGGACTGGCGTTGCAGACCAATGAGGTGGTCGAGTTCGCCGCTGTGGATCCAAAGGCTGGCGATTTCGGGCATCAAGGGCGCCACCATCCAACTGTCGGCGCGGATGCTGCCGGCGAGTTTGTCCAACCACTCGGGGGCGGCTTCCAAAAAGCCCACCCGCAAACCAGGGGCGATCACCTTGGAAAAACTGGAAAGCAAAAACGAACGGTCGGGCAGCCAGGTGGACAGGGCGGGCAAGGGCGAGGCTTGTGCGGCGGCGTGCACACAGTCTTCCATGACCAAGAGGTTGCAGCGCCGTGCCACGGCCGCAATGGCTTCTCGGCGCGCAATCGGCATGGTCGTGCCCGTGGGGTTGTGCAGCGAGGGCGAGCAATACATGAACTTGGTGTCGTAGGTCTTGGCCGCCCGCTCCAGCGCCTGCGGCACCATGCCATCGGCGTCCATTTCAACGCCGATGAGTTGCAAACGCATCGAGCGCGCCAAGGCCTGCAAGCCGGGGTAGCTCAGCGACTCGGTCAACACGGTGTCACCTGGGCGGGCCAGGGTGCGCAACACACAGGCCAAGCCGTGTTGTGCGCCGTGTGTGACCATCACGCGGCTGGCTTGGCCGCTGGTGCCGAAGCGTTGCAACCATTGGGCGCCTGCTTGCCGGTGGCGCATCAGCCCCGCCTCGGGCTGGTAGCTCAGCACCTGCTTGAGCACCTCTGGGTCCAGGGACAGGGTTTCAAACGCGCGTTTGAGGGCCCGAGCGTCATCGGTGGGAATGGAGACGTTGTGGGCCAAGTCAATGGGCAAGGCTTGGGCCAGTTCGTCGGACGATGCAGGTTGGGGGTTGATGGCCCGCACATAAGTGCCGTCGCCCACGCGGGCGCTGGCCAAGCCTTGGCGCTCCAGATTGGCATAGGCCCGGCTGATGGTCCCGGCGGTCACGCCCAAGCGCAGGGCCAAGTCACGTTGGGGTGGCAATTTTTCACCGACCGCAAATTGACCCGCCACAATGGATTGGGCCAGGTCGTCGGCAATGGCTTGGTATTTGGGTTTGTTGGGGTCGCCCAGACTGGCGATGGTAATCAGTTGCTCAAAAGACACGCCGTCCTCCTCGGGTGAATGGGTCGATGATGGCACCGTCTCCTGACTCAAAACATGGGGAGACCCCTGCGGTCAATTACTCAACTTGAACACATTGAATGCATGCAATGTTGTGAATAGCATATGCCATTAAGCCCCAAAGCCCTTCACCCATCATGTCTCACCCTCACCCATGACCGACTTTGACTACATCATTGTGGGCGCCGGCTCGGCGGGTTGCGTGTTGGCCAACCGGTTGAGCCAAGACCCAGCGAACCGCGTGCTCTTGCTGGAGGCCGGGGGCTCCGACCGCAGCCCATTGATCCAGGTGCCCTTGGGTTACGGTTTGACGTATTCACATCCGCGCTACAACTGGATGTACGACACCCAGCCCGACCCTGCGCTCAACGGCCGCACGTCGTTTTGGCCGCGGGGTAAGTTGTTGGGGGGCAGCAGCTCGATCAACGCCATGGTCTACATCCGTGGCCAGGCCGGCGACTTCAACGATTGGCGCGATGCGGGCAACCCCGGCTGGGGTTGGGACGATGTGCTGCCCTATTTCAAACGCTCCGAAGACCACGTGTGGGGGGCATCCCCGCACCACGGGGCGGGCGGTGAGCTGCGCGTGAGCGATTTCACGGACCAAGTGCACCCCTTGTGCCAAACCTTTTTGGATGCTGGTGAGGCCTTGGGCTGGCCCAAGACCCCGGACTTCAACGGCGCGCAATCCGAGGGCGTGGGCTTGTGGCAAATGACGATCCGCGACGGCAAGCGCGAGTCCACGTCCAACGCCTTTTTGCGCCCGGCCATGCGCCGGCCGAACCTGACGGTGATGACGCACACGCAGGTCACCCGCGTGTTGTTGGCCAACGGCCGCGCCACCGGGGTGGCCTGCGTCCAAAAAGGCCGCGAACAGACCTTCAACGCACACCAAGAGGTGATCCTCTCGGGTGGGGCGATCAACTCGCCGCAGCTGCTGCAGCTCTCGGGCATTGGCGACGCCGAACACCTCAAGCGCGTGGGCGTGCCCGTGGTGCACCACCTGCCCGCGGTGGGACAGGGTCTGCAGGACCACCTGTGTGTGTCTTATTACTTCAAGTCCAAGGTCAAAACGCTCAACAACGAGCTCTACCCTTGGTATGGCAAGGTCAAGGCCGGGCTGCGTTACCTGTTGGATCGCAAAGGCCCGTTGGGCATGAGCGTGAACCAAGCGGGGGCTTTTGTGCGCAGCCGCCCCGGCCTGGAGCGCCCCAACATGCACCTGTATTTCAACCCGATCAGCTACACGGCCAGCACCATGAAGCCCGGGCGCATCCCCAACCCCGACCCGTTCGCGGCGTTCTTGATTTCCTTCAACACCTGCCGCCCCACCAGCCGCGGTCGCGTGGCCATCGCATCGGCCAACCCCTTGGACAAGCCCCAAATCGAAACGAATTTTTTGAGCACCGAGCAAGACGTCAACGATGTGTTGGAGGGCTCGCAGCTGCTGCGCCGCATCGCCGCCACACGCCCACTGGCCGATGTGGTCGAGAGTGAACACCTGCCGGGTGCCGCCACCCAAACGCCGCAGGCCATCTTGGACGATTTTCGCGCCAGGGCCGGTTCGGTCTACCACGCCTCGTGCACCTGCGCCATGGGCCCGAGCGACAAGACCTCGGTGGTCGACGCCCGCTTGCGCGTGCACGGCATCCAAGGCCTTCGGGTGGTGGACGCGTCGGTGTTCCCCTTTGTCACCTCGGGCAACACCAATGCGCCGACCATCATGGTGGCCGAAAAAGGTGCCGAGATGATCTTGCAAGACAAGGCTTGAGTTTTTTATTTTTCAACACGGATCCCATCACATGAGCAACGATTTTCAAGCGCTGGTACTGAACCAAGCAGACGGCAAAACCACCGCGGCCGTCCAATCACTGACACCACAAGACCTGCCCGAGGGCGATGTCTTGGTGCAAGTCGATTACTCCAGCATCAACTACAAAGACGCGATGGCGGTGACCGGCACCGGAAAAATCATCCGCCAATTCCCCATGGTGCCGGGCATCGATTCGGCCGGTACCGTGATCGAGTCCAGCAACCCCCGCTTCAAGGCGGGCGACGCGGTGGTCCTGACCGGCTGGGGTGTGGGCG
>JBFZCK010000064.1:0-5531 GCA_041307965.1 Burkholderiales bacterium
GAAACCGACCAAGAACACACCTACACCTTCCGCGAACTGCACGCCGAAGTGCAGCGCATGGCCGCGATTTTGCAAAGCTTGGGTGTGGTCAAAGGCGACCGCGTCTTGATCTACATGCCCATGATCGCCGAAGCGGCTTTTGCCATGCTGGCTTGCGCCCGACTGGGTGCTATCCACTCGGTGGTGTTCGGCGGCTTTGCTTCGCATTCTTTGGCCACCCGCATTGAAGATGCGTCACCCAAGGTCATCATCAGCGCCGACGCCGGTTCGCGCGGCGGCAAGGGCGTGCCCTACAAGCCTTTGCTGGACGAGGCCATCAAGCTGTCGGCGCACAAGCCCGCCAACGTGATCATGGTCGACCGCAAGCTCGCGGCCTTCACGCCCGTGGCCGGCCGCGACGTGGACTACGCCACCGAGCGCGCCAAGCACATGGACACGGTCGTGGCTTGTGAGTGGGTCGACTCCACCCACCCGAGCTACACGCTCTACACCTCGGGCACCACCGGCAAACCCAAAGGCGTGCAGCGCGACACCGGGGGCTACACCGTGGCCTTGGCCGCCAGCATCCCCAACATCTACCAAGGCAAGCCCGGCGAGACCTTCTTCTGCACCAGCGACATCGGCTGGGTCGTGGGCCACAGCTACATCATCTACGGCCCACTGATCGGCGGCATGGCCACCATCATGTACGAAGGCCTGCCCATTCGCCCGGACGGCGGCATCTGGTGGAGTTTGGTCGAGAAGTACAAAGTTTCGGTCATGTTCAGCGCGCCCACCGCGATCCGCGTGTTGAAAAAGCAAGACCCCGCGCTGCTCACCAAATACGACCTGTCGTCGCTCAAAGCCTTGTTCTTGGCCGGTGAGCCGCTGGACGAACCCACCGCCAAGTGGATCTCCGAAGGCCTCAACGGCAAAGCCATCATCGACAACTACTGGCAAACCGAAACCGGCTGGCCGATCCTGACCATCTGCAACGGCGTGGAAAAAGCCCCGAGCAAGTTCGGCTCGCCAGGCAAGGCGGTGTACGGTTACAACGTCAAATTGGTCGACGACCAAACGGGTGAAGAGCTGACCGGCGCCAACCAAAAAGGCGTCTTGACCATCGAAGGCCCACTGCCACCCGGCAACTTGCAAACCGTCTGGGGCGACGACAACCGTTTCGTCAACACCTACTGGAAGAGCGTGCCCAACAAGTTGGTCTACAGCACCTTCGACTGGGCCGTGCGCGACGAAGACGGCTACTACTTCATCTTGGGCCGCACCGACGACGTGATCAACGTGGCCGGTCACCGCTTGGGCACCCGCGAGATCGAAGAGAGCATCTCCAGCCACCCCAACGTCGCCGAAGTGGCGGTGGTCGGCGTGGCCGATCAGCTCAAGGGCCAAGTGGCCATGGCCTTTGCCATTGCCAAAGACACCTCGGGTTTGACCAGCGACGCGGCCCGCAAGGCTTTGGAAGCCGAGGTCATGAAGGTGGTGGACAACCAGCTCGGCGCGGTGGCCCGGCCCTCGCGCGTGATCTTTGTGTCTCTTCTGCCCAAGACCCGCAGCGGCAAGTTGTTGCGCCGAGCGATTCAGGCCGTGGCCGAAGGCCGTGACCCCGGCGACCTGACCACCATGGACGACCCCACCGCGCTCCAGCAGATCAAAGATCTCTTGGGATAAACCCTTGAAGCACCTGCTTTTGAGTACAACGGCCCTTCGGGGCCGTTGTTTTTTCAGTATGATGGTTGCTTATATAGTTTTGGATGCGGTGCAACATGGCCCAAATGATCGAAACCGACGCCGATATCGAGAAGGTTCGCGTCTTCGAATTGGCCGCCGAGCTCTTCGGTGTGCTGGCCACGCCCATGCGCCTGCGCATCCTGAGCGCCTTGTGCGACAAAGAAAAATCGGTCACACAGCTGCTCCAAGAGATCGACACCACCCAGCCCAACCTCTCGCAACACCTGAATTTGCTCTACCGAGCCGGTGTTTTGGCCAAGCGCAAAGACGGCACGCAGGTGATCTACCGCGTGCAGAGCGAAAAAGCGGTCACCCTGTGCCGCACGGTGTGCACCCAAATCGCCATCGAAATGGACGAGCCCGGCACGATTTCGGCCGCCGAGCGCCTGTCGCCGCGCATTTCCTGAGCCCCACGCTGACACGCAGCTGTCGGCGGCGCAAATATCCTGCAAAGATTGTTGTCCCAACGCTGGCCGTTGGTGGCACAATCACGCCCAGTCAGTTACGCCCTTCCAATGTCACTGTCGCATCCGCCAATCGGTTAAGCCGTGTCGCGGGAGGTTTTTTCAACCAACTCAGATTCCCTCCAGGGGAACGAAGGTCAGCGCTATGAGTGAGACATCCGTCTTTCAAGCCTATTCAGGCAACACCCACCTGTTCGGGGGCAATGCTCCGTACGTCGAAGAGATGTACGAGAACTACCTAGCCAACCCCGGCAGCGTCCCCGATTCTTGGCGCGAGTACTTCGACGCCCTGCAACACGTTCCCGCTGTGGATGGCACACAAGCCAAAGATGTCCCGCATTTGCCGGTCATCAATGCCTTTGCCGAGCGCGCCAAATCTGGCGTGACCCAAGTCGTCAAGGCCAGCGAGAACCCCGAAATGGGCCGCAAGCGCACCGCTGTGCAGCAGCTGATTGCGGCTTACCGCAACGTCGGTCAACGTTGGGCCGACCTCGATCCGCTCAAGCGCACCGAGCGCGCCAACATCCCCGACCTCGACCCCGCGTTCTACGGCTTCACCGATGCCGACCAAGAAACCGTGTTCGACACCAGCAACACCTTCTTCGGCAAGGGCAGCATGACGCTGCGCGAGTTGCTCAATGCTTTGCGCGAGACCTACTGCGGCACCTTGGGCGCCGAGTACATGTACACCTCGGAGCAAAACGAAAAGCGCTGGTGGCAAGAAAAGCTCGAAGCCATTCGCAGCAAGCCCAATTTCAATTCCGACAAGAAAAAGAACATCCTCGAGCGCTTGACCGCCGCCGAAGGCTTGGAGCGCTATTTGCACACCAAGTACGTGGGTCAAAAGCGCTTCTCCTTGGAAGGTGGTGAGAGCTTCATCGCCGCCATGGACGAGCTGATCCAGCAAGCCGGCATCAAAGGCGTGCAAGAAGTGGTCATCGGCATGGCCCACCGTGGCCGTTTGAACGTGCTGGTCAACACCATGCGCAAGTTGCCCGCCGACTTGTTCGCTGAGTTCGACCACACCGCCCCCGAAGAACTGCCGGCCGGTGACGTGAAGTACCACCAAGGCTTCAGCTCCGACGTGAGCACCGCCGGTGGCCCCGTTCACTTGTCCCTGGCCTTCAACCCCTCGCACTTGGAAATCGTCAACCCCGTGGTTGAAGGTTCCGTGCGCGCCCGCATGGACCGCCGTGGCGACCCCACCGGCAGCCAAGTGTTGCCCGTGCTGGTGCACGGCGACTCGGCCTTCGGTGGTCAGGGCGTCAACCAAGAAACCTTGGCACTGGCCCAAACCCGTGGTTACACCACGGGCGGCACCGTGCACATCATCGTCAACAACCAAATCGGCTTCACGACCTCCGACCCACGCGACATGCGCTCGAGCGTGTTCTGTACCGACATCGTCAAGATGGTCGAAGCGCCGGTGTTGCACGTCAACGGTGACGATCCCGAAGCCGTGGTCTTGGCCACCCAGCTCGCGCTGGAATACCGCATGACCTTCCGCAAGGACGTGGTCATCGACATCGTGTGCTTCCGCAAACTCGGCCACAACGAGCAAGACACGCCTGCGCTGACCCAGCCGCTGATGTACAAAAAAATCGCGAGCCACCCCGGCACGCGCAAGATGTACGCCGACAAGTTGGCCACCCAAGGCCTGGGCGAGACCCTGGGCGACGACATGGCCAAGGCTTACCGCGCCGCGTTGGACGCCGGCAAGCACACCTCCGACCCCGTCTTGACCAACTTCAAAACCAAGTTCA
Organism: Burkholderiales bacterium; assembly: GCA_041307965.1. Classification (GTDB taxonomy): domain Bacteria; phylum Pseudomonadota; class Gammaproteobacteria; order Burkholderiales; family Burkholderiaceae_C; genus Hydrogenophaga. Next base: position 3,953 of record JBFZCK010000064.1, read on the forward strand.
CCGTGAACTGGGCGCCTTTCTTGGGCAAGAAGTGGACCGATGCGGGCGAGACCTCGATTCCTTTGACCGAGTGGAACCGCTTGGCCGAAAAAATCACCACCATCCCCGAGACCGTCAACCCGCACCAGTTGGTCAAGAAGGTCTACGCCGATCGCGCTGCCATGGGCCGTGGCGACATGCCGGTGGATTGGGGCATGGGCGAGCACATGGCTTTTGCGTCCTTGGTCGCCAGCGGCTTCCCCGTGCGTTTGTCGGGTGAAGACTGCGGGCGCGGCACCTTCACGCACCGCCACGCCGTCATTCACGACCAAAGCCGAGAGAAGTGGGACGAGGGCACGTACGTGCCTTTGCAACACGCCGCCGACGGTCAAGCCCCGTTTGTGGTCATCGACTCGATCCTGTCCGAAGAAGCGGTCTTGGCCTACGAATACGGCTACGCCTCCAACGATCCCAACACCTTGGTGATTTGGGAAGCCCAGTTCGGCGACTTCGCCAACGGCGCCCAAGTCGTGATCGACCAGTTCATCGCCTCCGGCGAAGTCAAGTGGGGCCGTGTCAACGGCCTGACCTTGATGCTGCCCCACGGCTACGAAGGCCAAGGCCCCGAGCACAGCTCGGCGCGCCTGGAGCGCTTCATGCAATTGGCCGCCGACACCAACATGCAGATCGTGCAGCCCACCACGGCCAGCCAGATCTTCCACGTGTTGCGTCGTCAGATCGTGCGCGACCTGCGCAAGCCCTTGGTCATCTTCACGCCCAAGTCCTTGCTGCGCAACAAAGACGCCACCAGCCCGGTTTCCGAATTCACCAAGGGTTCGTTCCAGACCGTCATCGGTGAGCAGAACAAGGCCATCAAAGGCGACAAGGTCAAGCGCGTCGTGGTGTGCTCGGGCAAGGTCTATTACGACCTGGTCAAGAAGCGCGAAGAAATGGGCAACACCGACACCGCCATCGTGCGTGTTGAGCAGCTCTACCCCTTCCCACACAAGGCCTTCTCGACCGAGCTCAAGAAATACCCGAACGCCACGGAATTGGTGTGGACGCAAGACGAGCCACAAAACCAGGGCGCTTGGTTCTTCGTGCAGCACTATGTGCACGAAAACATGCTGCCAGGCCAACGACTCGGTTACTCCGGTCGCGCCGCTTCGGCCTCGCCTGCGGTGGGTTACGCCCACCTGCACCAAGAGCAACAAAAAGCGCTGGTCGAAGGCGCCTTTGGCAAGCTCAAAGGTTTTGTCCTGACCAAATAAGCCCAGCGTTTAAACACACACCGAAAGCAAAAAAATGGCACTCGTCGAAGTCAAAGTCCCCCAGTTGTCCGAATCCGTGGCCGAAGCCACCATGCTCACTTGGAAAAAGAAAGTGGGCGAATCCGTCGCCGTCGATGAAATCCTCATCGAAATCGAAACCGACAAAGTCGTGCTCGAAGTCCCAGCCCCCTCGGCTGGCGTGATCTCTGAAATCTTGGTCGCCGATGGCGGCACCGTGGTGGCCGAGCAGCTGATCGCCCGCATCGACACCGACGGCAAAGTCGGCGCCGCGGCAGCCCCTGCAGCCGCAGCTCCCGCCGCCGCACCGG
>JBFZCK010000065.1:0-15577 GCA_041307965.1 Burkholderiales bacterium
GGGCCTTTGACTTGGCACTGCACATCGACTTGAGCCCGGGTGCCTTGCAACTGACGCTGGAGGTGCACAACACCGACGATCAGCCGCTGGCGTTCTCGGGTGCTTTGCACACCTATTTGGCCGTGCCCGACGTGACGCAGGCCACGCTGCACGGCTTGGGCGGTCAGCCCGAATGGGACTCGCTCACCAACACCCCAGCGCAAGCCGCCGACACTGTCCGCTTTGCGGCCGAATTTGACCGTGTCTACGAAGCTTCACCGAATCCGATGACACTGAACCAGACCCTGCAGATCAGCCAGAGCCCCAGCTGGGCCCACACCGTGGTCTGGAACCCCGCGCAAGACCTGTGCAAGCGCTTGGCCGACATGCCCGACGACGGCTGGCGGCACATGCTGTGCGTCGAAGCCGCGCAGGTCTTCACGCCCATCACCTTGCCTGCGGGCGGGCGCTGGGCGGGCTGGCAGCGCCTGCAAGTGTTGAACCCCTGAATCCATCCCATAAGAGAAGTCTCCATGCTCGCCAAACGCATCATCCCTTGCCTCGACGTGACCGGCGGTCGCGTGGTCAAGGGCGTCAACTTTGTCGAACTGCGCGACGCCGGGGACCCGGTTGAAATTGCCGCCCGCTACAACGAACAAGGCGCCGACGAACTGACGTTCCTGGACATCACCGCCACCAGCGATGGGCGCGACGTGATCCTGCACATCATCGAAGCCGTGGCCAGTCAGGTCTTCATCCCGCTCACGGTGGGCGGCGGTGTGCGCACGGTGGAAGACGTGCGCCGCTTGCTCAACGCCGGGGCCGATAAAACCAGCTTCAACTCGGCGGCCATTGCCAACCCGCAAGTCATCCGCGATGCGTCGGCCAAATACGGCGCGCAGTGCATCGTGGTGGCGATTGATGCCAAGCGCCGCAGCGCCGAAGACGAGCAACGCATCGGCAGCAACGGCCTGCCCATGGGCCCCGGCTGGGATGTGTACAGTCACGGCGGCCGCAAAAACGTGGGCCTGGACGCGGTGGCTTGGGCCACGCAGATGGCCGAGTACGGCGCGGGCGAAATCCTGCTCACCAGCATGGACCGCGACGGCACCAAAAGCGGCTTTGACTTGCAACTCACCCGCGCTGTGAGCGACGCCGTGAGCGTGCCCGTCATCGCCTCTGGTGGCGTGGGTAACCTCGACCACTTGGCCGACGGTGTGAGCATCGGCGGGGCTGACGCCGTGCTGGCGGCCAGCATCTTTCACTATGGCGAATACACCGTGCAGCAAGCCAAAGCGCGGATGCACGAGCGCGGCATCCCGGTCAGGATGTAGCCAACGGACGCGTTCCTTGGATCATCGTGTTTCGCAAACTCAAAGTTCAACCCCCTTGGGCTCAAGGTTGACCGTGGAAAAAGACCCGTGGCTCACGCCTCACCGCAAGGCCGGTGTTTCCGCCCTTGCACTGATCATGTTGGCCCAAATGGGCTTTGCCGGGTCTTCCTTGTGCGGATGGGGCTCGCTCGCCGGGGCGGGTTTGGTGTCCTTGGCTCCGTCGGCCCTTTTTCTCTTCAGCCGCCAAACCTACAGCGCCTTGGTCTCTGCCGTCGTGGTGTTGCCGTTCATGGCGTGGGCGAATGTGAATGAGTGTTGGGGTGCGCACACCGGCGGCGGGGCCGCCATGGCCTATGTGGTGGTGTTCTTGTTTGGGGTGCCTGCGGCCATTGTCAGTGGATGGCTCACGCTGGTGGTCTCTCAGTTGCTGAGCCGCCAAGCGGCCTCTGGCGAATAGACCGTGTCGCGGAGCTCGCCATGGGGTCACGGCACCGCATGGCCCTTGCTTTAAGATCGCTTGCTATGAATTGGCTCGACAACATCCGATGGGACGATAAAGGCTTGGTGCCCGTGATCGCCCAAGAAAAAGACAGTGGTGACGTGCTCATGTTCGCCTGGATGAACCGCGAGGCGCTGCAAAAGACGGCCGAGCTCAAGCGCGCGGTGTATTTCAGCCGCTCGCGGGGCAAGCTGTGGTTCAAGGGCGAAGAGTCTGGGCATGTGCAAACCGTGCATGACATCCGCTTGGACTGCGACAACGACGTGGTGCTGCTCAAAGTCACCCAGCTCGGTCACGAACCGGGCATCGCTTGCCACACCGGCCGCCACAGCTGTTTTTACCAACGCCTAGAAGGCGATGGTTGGCACGCGTGTGAGCCCGTGCTCAAAGACCCCGAATCGATTTACAAGTGAACCCCATGAGCACCAGCGATACCTTGGCCCGTTTGGCCGCCGTGATTGAAAGCCGCAAGGTCGCCAACGGTGGCGACCCCGAGAAAAGCTACGTGGCCCGCCTGCTGCACAAGGGGCCAGACGCGTTTTTGAAGAAAATCGGCGAGGAAGCCACCGAGACCGTGATGGCCGCCAAAGACGTGGACCACGGCGCGGATGCGTCTAAGTTGGTTTACGAAGTGGCCGATTTGTGGTTTCACAGCATGATCGCGCTGGCGCACTATGGTCTGACGCCCGCCGACGTGGTCAACGAGTTGGCCCGCCGGGAGGGCCTCAGCGGCCTCGAAGAAAAAGCCTTGCGCAAAGCCGTGGACCGTGAACGCACGGGCGATTGAGCCATGAACGACGCGCCGCTGGACGACACCACCCGGACCATCAGCTGGGTGAGCTACGTGCTGCACCTGGTGGTGGCCGTGAGCGCGGTCGTCCCAGGTGCCCAAATGGGTCCGCTGCTCTTGATCGTGGCTTGTGTCATGGACCTGGTCAAACGCGGCGATGCGCTCGATTGGGAGGCCTCTCATTTCAGCTACCGCATACGCACCGTGATCTGGGTCGCTGTGCTCTACGCTGTCACCTTGCCCTTGTGGCTCTTGTTCGTGCTGCCGGGCTGGTTGGCTTGGGTGGCGATTTCCATTTGGTTTTTGTATCGCATCGTGCTGGGCATGGTGCGACTCAATGCTCAACGCCCCATGGGCGATTAACCCCTACAGACCCAGACCATGACCGACGACAACTGCGTGTTTTGCAAAATCATCGCGGGCAAGATCCCCTCGAAAAAAGTCCACGAGGACGAGCTGGTTTACGCCTTCCACGACATCAACCCTTGGGCTCCGGTGCATTTTTTGATCGTGCCCAAGGCCCACATCCCCTCCATGGCCCAAATCGGGCCTGAGCACGCCGCCTTGATGGCGCACATGATGACCCTGGCGCCAAAACTCGCAGCGCAAGAGGGTTGCGGGGCTTACCCCGAGGGTGGTTTTCGTATGGTGGTGAACACCGGGGCCGAGGGCGGCCAAGAGGTTCACCACCTGCACATGCACGTCTTGGGCGGTCCACGCCCTTGGTACAAGGGTTGAGCCCGATTCCCCCTTAGAATCGAAACATCATTAGGAGATTTTCATGGGTGCTTTTTCTATTTGGCATTGGTTGATCGTTTTGTTGATCGTGGTCATGGTGTTCGGCACCAAGAAGCTCAAGAACATCGGTTCTGACTTGGGTGGTGCGGTCAAGGGTTTCAAGGACGGCATGAAGTCGGGAGATGCCGACGCAGCGGCGGCCCCCTTGACCCAGTCGGACGCCAAGAAAGACACGTCGGCCATCGACGTCGAAACCAAGCAAAAGAGCTGATGGCTCGGGCCGTTGCAGCTTGTGACGGCCGAACAAGCGCAAGCAAGACATGATTGATCTGGGTATTTCAAAAATCGCCTTGATTGGGGCGGTCGCCTTGGTCGTCATTGGCCCTGAGAAGCTGCCTCGCGTGGCCCGCATGTTGGGCACGATGCTGGGTAAAGCCCAGCGTTACGTGGCCGACGTCAAGGCCGAAGTCAACCGTTCGATGGACTTGGAAGAACTCAAAAAAATGAGGGACTCCGTTCAAAACGCGGCGCAAGACGTGCAGTCGTCCATCCAAGGGCAGGCCGACGACTTTGAAAAGTCGTGGGCCGATGTCACCGATGGCTTGCAGCAATCCGAGAACGAGTACGACAGCCTGGCAGCGCTGAACCAATTGGGCAGCCCCGCCTACAAGACGCCAAAGAAAAACTGGCGCACCAAACAAGCGGCGGTGCCGCGTTGGTACAAAGTGCGCTCTGGTGTGCGCACGAGCGCCCAATCCGGTGCTGCGCGTGTGGCCCGCTACCGGCCACGTCCCACTTCCTCGCACTGATGTCCGACGCTCCCAAAACCGACGACGAACTCGCCGGCACCGAACAACCTTTTGTGCAGCACCTCATGGAGCTGCGAGACCGACTGGTCTATGGCCTGATCGGTTTGGTCATTTGTATGGTGGCTTTGGCTTTGTGGCCAGGCCCCAGCGGCTTGATCGATTTGATCGCCGTGCCCATTCGCGCCCACATGCCGCCCGACGCCAAGCTCATCGCTGTGGGGGTGTTCACGCCGTTTTTTATTCCCCTCAAAGTGCTGTTGATGGCGGCATTTTTGCTGTCTTTGCCTTGGCAGATGTACCAAGTGTGGTCTTTTGTCTCGCCAGGCTTATACAGCCACGAAAAGCGTTTTGCCATTCCCTTGATCGTTTTGGGCAGCTTGTTGGCCTATGTGGGCATTGGCTTTGTGCAGTTTTTTGTGCTCGACAAGATGTTTGGTTTTATCCAGGGCTTCACCCCTGAGAGTGTGGCGGCCACCCCCGACATCGCGTCTTATGTCGAAGCCATTTTGTCTTTGTACTTGGCTTTTGGTCTGGCGTTCCAAGTGCCGATCGTGGTCATTTTGTTGGTCCGCTTGAACATGGTGAGCATCCAAAAGCTCAAAGACTTCCGCGGGTACTTCGTCGTGCTGTCGTTTGTGGTGGCCGCGGTGGTCACGCCACCCGATGTGATTTCTCAGCTGGCCTTGGCCGTGCCCATGTGCTTGCTGTATGAAATGGGCATTTGGGGCGCACGTTGGTTCGTCAAACCTCCCGTTGCCGAAGAAGCTGCCGAGTCCACGCAAGCCTGATCAGCGCTCGCGGTTGTTGCGCTCGACCTGTCGCTGACCGGGCACCACATTCAAGGTCAAGCGACCTTCTTTGCGGTTCACACCCAAGGTGCTGGTTTGGCCCGGCGCCAGCGCGGCCACGGCGCTGAGCAATTCGCTCACATTGGCCACCGGTTTCCCTCCCACCGCCGTGACCACGTCACCAGGGCGCAAGCCGGCATTGGCGGCGGGGCTGTTTTGCAGCACGCCGGTGATGATCACGCCGGTTTGTGGTTTCAAGCCAAAACCTTCGGCCAGCTCCGCCGTGAGTTCTTGGGGTTCAACGCCGATCCAGCCGCGCACCACTTCACCGTCTCGAACGATCGCTTCCAGCACCTGACGGGCGGTGGAGGTGGGGATGGCAAAACCGATGCCCATGGAGCCACCTGAGCGTGAGTAAATCGCGGTGTTGATGCCCACCAAGTGGCCTTGAACGTCCACCAAAGCGCCGCCCGAATTGCCCGGGTTGATGGCCGCGTCGGTTTGGATGAAGTTCTCGAAGGTGTTGATGCCCAGCTGGGTGCGCCCCAAGGCGCTGATGATGCCGCTGGTCACGGTCTGGCCCACGCCAAACGGGTTGCCAATGGCCAGCACCGCGTCACCAATGGCGATTTGGTCGGAGTTGCCCAAGGTGATGGCGGGTAAGCCCGTCAGGCCAATTTTCAGCACGGCCAAGTCGGTCTCGGGGTCGGTGCCGATGACTTGTGCCACTGCGGTGCGACCGTCGTTGAGGGTGACTTGGATTTCGTCGGCCTCTTCAATCACGTGGTTGTTGGTCAAGATGTAGCCGTCTGGGCTGACGATCACGCCCGAGCCCAGCCCCGTTTGGGGTTGTGACTGCGCCCGCTCACCGTAGAAGAAGCGAAACCATGGGTCTTCGAGGTGGGGGTTGCTGGCGGCGGTTTGTGAGGTGTTGATGCTCACCACCGCGGCGGCGGCTTGGCGCGCGGGCACACGCAAGCTGCCTGGGGTGGCATCACCCAGGCCTTCGGGGGCATCGAACACCGGCACGATGGAGGCCAAGGTGGGTTGTCGGTCCAGCCACTGCGGTTTGAGGGTGGCCACCACAAAGTAGATGGCCACCAAAACGGTGACGGTTTGCGCAAACAAAAGCCAAAGTCGTTTCATGTGATTTCGCCAGTCAAGGGGCATGCCCAATCAGCGCATTGTCCCCCATCCCTTGCTGTCAAAATGGACGCCTGTTTGCCTTCACTCCGTTGCACGCCCATGACGAGCCCCTCCACAACCAGCCGTGACACCCTGCTCCAGTTCTTGGATGCCGAATTGCAGCCGCAAGGCTTTCGCGATTACGGCCCCAACGGTTTGCAGGTCGAGGGGCGAGAGCGCGTGGGCCGCGTCGTCACGGGGGTCACGGCCAGTTTGGCGCTCATCGACGCGGCCATTGAGGCCCAAGCCGACACGGTGCTGGTCCACCACGGTCTGTTTTGGCGCGGCCAAGAGGGACGTGTCACGGGTTGGATGAAGCAGCGTTTGCACCGGCTCTTGAGCCACGACATCAACCTCGTGGCCTACCACTTGCCTTTGGATGCCCACGCCACGTGGGGCAACAACGCGCAATTGGCCAAGCGTCTGGGCGTGCGCATGGGAGAGGTCGACCCCAGCCGTTTTGGCGAGCAATCCTTGGGTTGGCTCGGTCGTGTGGACGCCATGCCCTTGTCGGCTTGGGCTCAGCGTGTGCAAGCTTTGGTCAATCGGCCCATCACGGTCGTGGGTGATGCCCAGCGCTCCATCGAGCGTGTGGCGCTGTGCACCGGCGGCGCCCAATCGTATTTCGAGGCCGCCATCGCGGCGGGTGCGGACGTGTTCGTGACCGGCGAAATTTCCGAACCGCAAGCCCACTACGCCCGCGAGATGGGTGTGGCCTATGTGGCCTGCGGGCACCACGCCAGCGAGCGTTACGGCGTTCAGGCCGTGGGTGAGGCCTTGGCCCAGCACTTCGGCCTGGCACACCAATTCATTGACATCGACAACCCCGCATGAACCCTTCTTTGCCCTTGTTGTTGACCATGGGTGACCCGGCCGGCATCGGTCCGGAGATCGTGGTCAAAGCCCTGACCCAACGCCACGATCGGCGCGGTTTGGTGGTGGTGGGCGATGCCGGTTCGCTGCAACGCGCACAAGCGGTGGTGGCGCAAACCTTGCCCGAGGCGGCCCAATGGCATTGGGCGCCCATCGACCGGGTGTCGGCCGCTGCCGATTTACCCCATGACCGGGTGGGATTGATTCAGTCGGGTGCGCCCGTGGACGTGGCTTGGGGGCGTGTTCAAGCCGAGGCGGGACGGGCCGCGGCCGAGGCCATTGCTTGGGCGGCTCGCGCGGCCTTGGCAGGCCAAGCCCGAGGGGTGGTGACCGCGCCCATCCACAAAGAGGCCTTGGCTTTGGCGGGTGTGCCGCACCCGGGACACACCGAGTATTTGCAAGCTTTGGCCGCCGAGCACATGGGGGTGAGCGTGGAGCAGGTGCCCGTGCGCATGATGCTCAGCTGCCCGGGACTCAAGACCGTGTTGGTGAGCATTCACGTGTCGCTGCGCGACGCCATCGAAGCCTTGACGGCGCCCGCCTTGGATGAGACCGTGGCCATCACCCGACGCCATTTTGAGCGCTTGGGGCAGAACGTGCGCATCGCGGTGGCGGGACTCAACCCACACGCAGGCGAGGGCGGTTTGTTCGGTCGCGAAGAAATCGAGGTCATCGACCCCGTGGTTCGCGCGTGGCAAAACCGTGGCGCTCCTGTCTCGGGCCCCCACGCGCCCGACACGGTGTTCATGCGCGCCCGTCAGGGTGAGTTTGATGTGGTCTTGGCGATGTACCACGACCAAGGCTTGATTCCGGTCAAGTTGCTGGGTCTGGAGCATGGTGTGAACACCACCTTGGGTCTGCCCTTTGTTCGAACCAGCCCAGACCACGGCACCGCCTTTGATTTGGCCGGCACGGGGCGTGCCAGCGCGGCGAGTCTCTTGGCCGCTTGGGACGCAGCGTCTTAAGGGCGCTGGCGCAGGCTGTCGCGAATCTCGCGCAACAAGGCGGTTTCGACTGGTTCGGTTGGGGGCTCTGCAGGTGCTTCCTCCGACTTGAGTCGGTTGATTTGGCGCACCATCACAAAGATCGCAAAGGCCAGAATCACAAAGTTCAAAGCCACGGTGATGAAATTGCCATAAGCCAGCACGGGAACGCCAGCGGCTTTGTGAGCGGCCAAGGTGGCCAAGGTGTCTTCAGGGACGGGCCCCAAAGCAATGAAAGCGTTGGTGAAGTCGGTCGTCACCAAAAAACGGCCCAACAGCGGCATGACCAGATCGTCCACCAGCGAGGCCACGATTTTGCCGAAAGCCGCGCCGATGATGACGCCCACCGCCAAGTCCACGACGTTGCCTTTAATGGCAAATGATTTGAATTCTTGCATCAGTCCCATGGGTGTCCTCTTGAATCAATAAAAAAGTAGCACTATTGTGCCCAATCTGGGCGGGTGCTGGTTTGCATGGGCCGTGGGGTCTAAGCCCAGTGACTCGCTCGGGAAAACTGGAGTTCGGCGGAGCGAGGGTTTACAATTTAGGGTGAACCCTAGTGTTGAACCGTCATAGAAAGATTTCCATGAGTGAAGCAACCGCCAACGCGCCTGCCAACAACAGCCGCCGTACTTGGCTGATCACTTCTGCCGCCATGGGTGGTGCAGGTGCAGCCGCTGTCGCAGTGCCTTTTGTGAGCAGCTTTCAGCCCTCCGAACGAGCCAAGGCCGCAGGTGCCGCCGTGGAGTTCGATGTCTCTTTGCTCCAGCCCGGTGAAAAGGCCGTGGTCGAGTGGCGTGGCAAGCCCGTGTGGGTGATGCGCCGTACCCCTGAGCAACTCGCTGCTTTGGAAAAGTTGGACGGTCAGTTGGCCGACCCCACCTCGGTTCGCAACGCTTACCCCACGCCTGAGTACGCGCAAAACCGCCACCGCTCCATCAAACCAGAATACTTGGTGGCCGTGGGCATCTGCACCCACTTGGGATGCTCGCCCGGCGACAAATTCACACCTGGTGCACAGCCTTCTTTGCCCGACGATTGGGCGGGCGGCTTCTTGTGTGCCTGCCACGGTTCGACCTTCGATTTGGCCGGTCGTGTGTTCAAAAACAAGCCCGCCCCCGACAACTTGGAAGTGCCACCGCACTACTACCTGTCCGAGACCAAGCTGTTGATCGGCGAAGAAAAACCCGCTTGATTCGCACTTTCATTGCGCCCACAGTCGACTGACCACTGAGGTATTTCATGGCCGAATTCAAAGAAATCTCCCCCGACGCGCCGATGGCGCAGAAGGCTCTGAACTGGGTAGACAACCGGTTCCCACTCTCCAAGCTCTACAACGAGCACTTGGCTGAGTATTACGCCCCCAAGAACTTCAACTTCTGGTACTTCTTTGGCTCGCTGGCCTTGTTGGTGCTGGTGATCCAAATCGTGACCGGTATTTTCTTGGTCATGCACTACAAACCCGATGCGGCCTTGGCCTTTGCCTCGGTGGAATACATCATGCGCGATGTGCCATGGGGTTGGTTGATCCGTTACATGCACTCCACGGGGGCCTCCGCTTTCTTCGTGGTGGTGTACCTGCACATGTACCGTGGCCTCATCTACGGCTCTTACCGCAAGCCACGCGAATTGGTGTGGGTGTTCGGTTGCGCCATTTTCTTGGTGCTGATGGCCGAAGCCTTCATGGGTTATTTGTTGCCTTGGGGCCAGATGTCCTACTGGGGCGCTCAGGTGATCGTGAACCTGTTCTCAGCCATTCCCTTCATCGGCCCCGACTTGGCGCTGTTGATTCGCGGTGACTTCGTCGTGGGCGACGCCACCCTGAACCGCTTCTTTGCTTTCCACGTGATCGCGGTGCCTTTGGTCCTCTTGGGCTTGGTGGTGGCGCACATCATTGCGTTGCACGAAGTCGGCTCCAACAACCCCGATGGCGTGGAAATCAAGGCCAACAAGGACGCCAACGGCATTCCGCTTGACGGCATTCCTTTTCACCCCTACTACTCGGTGCACGACATCATGGGTGTGGCGGGCTTCTTGATGGTGTTCTCGGCCATCGTGTTCTTTGCGCCTGAACTCGGCGGCTACTTCTTGGAGTTCAATAACTTCATCCCAGCCGACCCCTTGGTCACGCCTTTGCACATCGCACCAGTTTGGTACTTCACGCCTTTCTATTCGATGCTGCGTGCCATCACCACCGAAATGATGTTCGCCTTGGTGGCCATCGTGTTGGGTGCGGCGGTGTTGGCGGCTGTGAAGCTGCAACTCTCCAAAGCCATCAAAGGTGCTGTCTTGGGCGGTGCTGTGGTGCTGGTTGCCGTGATGCTGGCCATTGACGCCAAGTTCTGGGGTGTGGTGGCCATGGGTGGCGCCGTCATCATCTTGTTCTTCTTGCCTTGGCTGGACAACAGCCCCGTCAAGTCGATCCGTTACCGCCCCAATTGGAACAAATGGCTCTACGGCATCTTTGTGATCAACTTCTTGATCTTGGGTTATTTGGGTGTGTTGCCCCCATCGCCCATTGGTGAGCGCGTCTCCCAAGTCGGCACCTTGTTCTACTTCGGCTTCTTCCTCTTGATGCCTTGGTGGAGCCGTATCGGTGAATTCAAGCCCGTGCCCGATCGTGTCACGTTCAAGCCCCACTGATCCGTCACAGCAGAAAGTCAAGAACATGAAAAAAATTCTTCTGGGTTTTGCCTTGGCCTTGGGCCTGACGGGCGCAATGGCAGCGGGTGGCAGCATCACCATGGACAAGGCGCCCAAGCGCACCAACGACATGGCGGCCTTGCAAAACGGTGCCAAGCTGTTCGTTAACTATTGCTTGAACTGCCACTCGGCGGCCTTCATGCGTTACAACCGCTTGCGCGACATCGGCTTGACCGACAAACAAATTGCGGAAAACCTCACCTTCGCCACCGAAAAAATTGGTGACACGATGAAGTCGTCCATCGATCCCCGTCAAGCCAAAGAATGGTTCGGTGCCAACCCTCCCGACCTCACCTTGGTGGCGCGCTCGCGTGCAGGCCATGGCTACAGCGGTGCCGATTACCTCTACACCTTCTTGCGTTCGTACCACCGCGATGAGACCAAGCCCACGGGATGGAACAACTTGGCGTTCCCGAACGTGGGCATGCCCAACCCCTTGTGGGAGTTGCAAGGTGAGCGCAAGCCTGTGATGGAAAAAGTCATGAGCCACGGCCACGAAGTTGAAGTGCTCAAAGGCTGGGAAACCGTCAAGCCCGGCACCATGAGCGACAACGCGTTCGATCAGAACGTGGGCGACTTGGTCGCTTACCTCCAATGGATGGCCGAGCCGGCTCAAAACACCCGCGTTCGCATCGGCGTGTGGGTGATGTTGTTCTTGGCCGCTTTCATGGTGGTGGCATGGCGTTTGAATGCCTCCTTCTGGAAAGACATCAAGTAATCATCGCGCGGTCGCCATGAGCGGCCGCTGAGTTCACAGTGGCTTGCTGCGCCGTTAGAGCGCCAGCAAGCCATTGTTTTTGTATCAAGGAGACATCAACATGATGGTTTTGTACTCGGGCACCACTTGCCCTTATTCGCACCGCTGCCGCTTCGTTTTGTTCGAAAAAGGCATGGACTTTGAAATCCGCGACGTGGACTTGTTCAACAAACAAGAAGACATCGGTGTGATGAATCCCTATGGCCAGGTGCCCATCTTGGTCGAGCGCGACCTGATTTTGTACGAGTCGAACATCATCAACGAGTACATCGACGAGCGCTTCCCACACCCCCAACTCATGCCCGGCGACCCCGTGGACCGCGCCCGCGTGCGCCTGTTCTTGCTCAATTTCGAGAAAGAATTGTTCACCCACGTCTCCGTGCTGGAGTCGCGTGCCACCAAAGGCAACGAAAAAGCCTTGGAAAAGGCCCGCGCCCATATCCGCGACCGTTTGACGCAACTCGCCCCTGTGTTTTTGAAAAACAAATTCATGTTGGGTGACAACTTCTCGATGCTCGACGTGGCCATTGCCCCCTTGTTGTGGCGACTGGATTTCTACGGCATTGAGTTGAGCAAGAACGCAGCGCCTTTGCTGAAGTACGCGGAGCGCATTTTTTCTCGCTCGGCCTACATTGAAGCCTTGACGCCGTCCGAAAAAGTGATGCGCAAATAATCGGTTTTTGCGATGACACCTGCTGGTCAAGACACGCCATCCACCCGCCCGTACCTGATTCGGGCGCTGTACGAGTGGTGCACCGAAAATGGCTTTTCTCCGTATTTGGCAGTTCAAGTCGACGCCTCGGTGCGCGTGCCCATGGACCACGTTAAAAACGGCGAGATTGTGCTCAACATCAGCTTTGACGCGACCAGCGGCATGCAGCTGGGCAAAGAGTTCATCGAATTCAAAGCGCGTTTTGGCGGTGTGGCCCGTGAAATCGTCATTCCAGTGAGCCATGTCACGGCCATTTACGCGCGTGAAAACGGCCAGGGCATGGCTTTCCCGGCACCCGCAGCGCCGTCTTTGGTTCCATCGGCGCCGAACCGGGCCGAGGCGGGCCCCAGTGCGCTGACGCCGATCGAAGGGGGTGGTCCTCACGACACCGCGCCCGAGCCTCGCACACCGGGTCGAGGCAAGCTCACCCGAGTCAAGTAAAATAAAACAGTCGCCGGTTTAGCTCAGTTGGTAGAGCACCCGCCTTGTAAGCGGTAGGTCGTCAGTTCGAATCCGACAACCGGCACCATGGTTTCACCGTTCAACCCGAGGTGGTTTGGACTTTGATCCGAATCGAGGTAACCTCAAACCCCTGTTGGGTTAAAGCGGTTTGAATGGCTGGCAACAGTTGGCGCAGTTTGGTGGACGCCGCCGAGCTGCCCACCAACAGACACCACTGCGTCCCATCGATGGGCCCCGCTTTGACTTGGTGGCGCATGGTGATGGGAATCAACGATCGCACATGCCCCAAGCACCGCTCAGAAAGCGCCAAGCGTTCCCGCAGTTGGGACAGCACCGGGGCAGCGCCCACGGCTTCGTCCAAACTGAACACGGTGGTTGAACGGGAAGTGGCGGACATGACCAAAACGTTCCAAACAAGGAATTGAGATGCACATCATTATCACGGACGCATGGATGGCCAAGCAGCGCGCCATGCACATCAACGGTTGGCGTGTGATGGCGTTGGGCTTTGTGTTGGCTTTGGTCTTGGTGTTGTCGGCCGTCGCGGTCTACAACTGGGTCTTGCTCGAAGGTATGCGCAGGGGTTGGCCCGTGTTTCAGTCGTGGTCCAAAGTCGTCTCTCCCCAGTCCACGGCCGGCAACGATGTCTACATGCGTGAAAATTTGGACGCACTGGCCCGCAAGCTCGGTGAGATGCAGGCGCGTATGTTGCAAATCGACGCACTGGGCGACCGCGTGGCGGGCTTGGCGGGCATCAATCCCGAAGAATTCAAAAAACCCCTGGGCACAGGGGGCTCCTTGGTCGAGGGGCAGGCCATGACTTTGGATGAGATCATGGCCGTGGCCAATGGCTTGGAGGCCGTGAGTGATAACCGCATGGATTGGCTGACGGCGGTGGAAACCCGGTTGTTCGACCAAAAGATGCAAACTGCGCTTCAGCCGAGCGAAAAGCCCGTCAAGGACGTCATGGTGGGCTCGCGCTTTGGGTTTCGCATCGATCCCTTCACGGGCGAAAAAGCCATGCACACCGGTTTGGATTTCCCTGCCGAGGTGGGTACCCCCATTTTGGCTGCCGCCGGCGGGGTGGTGATCGTGCAGGAATACCACGCTGCATACGGCAACATGGTCGAGGTCGACCATGGCAATGGGCTGATCACCCGATACGCCCACGCCTCGGCCACTTTTGTCAAAAAGGGCGATATTGTCAAACGTGGCCAAAAGATCGCGGCCATCGGCTCGACGGGGCGATCAACCGGTCCGCACCTGCATTTTGAGGTTTGGGTCTCTGGCGTGCCCCAAGACCCACAACGTTTCTTGGCCGCGGGCGAAGATCTCGCCAAGGCGCAAGCCCTCGCGGCTCGCCGCACGCGCTGAAGCTGGGTCGCGGCGCAAAGCCGCGCCGGTGGCGAGTAAAATCCCTTTTTTGTCCTGCAAGGACTTACGCTGACCCAAAATGGTTTTGGGTGGCGAGGTCTGGACCCGCGTGGGTACTGTTTGGTCCCCCCGTTTGACAGCGGAATGCGCCTTTTTGTATGACCAATCTCCTGACCTCGATTTTCGGCAGCCGCAACGACCGGTTGATCAAAACTTACCGCAAGACGGTCCAGCGCATCAACGGCTTGGAGTCGCAATTTGAGTTGCTCAGCGATGAAGCCTTGACGGGGCAAACCGCCCAGTTCAAACAGCGCATCGCCAACGGTGAATCCTTGGATCAATTGCTGCCCGAAGCCTTCGCGGTCGTGCGGGAAGCCAGCAAGCGCGTGATGAAGATGCGCCACTTTGATGTTCAGATGTTGGGCGGTCTGGCCTTGCACCAAGGCAAGGTGGCCGAAATGCGCACCGGCGAGGGCAAAACGCTCACGGCCACCTTGGCCGTCTACCTCAACGCTTTGACTGGCCGAGGTGTTCACGTGGTGACGGTCAACGATTACTTGGCCTCCCGTGATGCCCAGTGGATGTCCAAGCTGTACAACTTTCTCGGCTTGACGGTGGGCATCAATTTGCCGCAAATGGGCCGGGCGGAGAAGCAGGCGGCTTACCGCGCAGACATCACCTACGGCACCAACAACGAATACGGCTTCGACTATTTGCGCGACAACATGGTCTACGATGCGGGCGATCGTGTTCAGCGCGGCCTGAACTATTCGATCGTCGACGAGGTCGACTCGATCCTGATCGACGAGGCCCGCACGCCGCTCATCATCAGCGGACAGGCCGAAGACCAAACACCGATGTACCAAGCCATCAACCGCTTGGTCCCGCATTTGACCCGCCAAGAGGGTGAAGCCGATCCGCGCACCGGTGAGGGCGTCATCAAAGCCGGCGACTTCACCGTGGACGAAAAAGCCCACACGGTTCACTTGACGGAAGCGGGTCACGAAAAAGCCGAGCAACTGTTGAGCGAAGCGGGTTTGTTGGCCGAAGGTGCTTCCTTGTACGAGCCCGCGAACATCTCCTTGATGCACCACTTGGTGACTGCGCTGCGTGCGCATCACCTTTACCACCGCGATCAACACTACGTGAACCAAGGCGGAGAAATCGTCATCGTCGACGAGTTCACCGGGCGCCTGATGAGCGGTCGTCGTTGGAGCGATGGCTTGCACCAAGCCGTGGAGGCCAAAGAGGGGGCAACGATCCAGCCCGAAAACCAAACCATGGCCTCGATCACCTTTCAGAACTATTTCCGTTTGTACGGAAAATTGTCGGGCATGACTGGAACGGCCGACACCGAGGCCTACGAATTTCAAGAAATTTATGGCTTGGAGACGGTGGTGGTGCCGCCCAATCGCCCCAGCAAGCGCGACGACCAGCTCGACCGCGTTTACAAAACCACGCGCGAAAAATACATCGCGGCGATCGCCGACATCCGCGAGTGCCACGGCCGTGGCCAACCGGTGTTGGTGGGTACCTCGTCCATCGAGAATTCAGAAATCATCGCCGAGTTGCTCAAGGCCGAAGGCTTGCC
>JBFZCK010000066.1:0-3294 GCA_041307965.1 Burkholderiales bacterium
GACAAGATCCGCAAGATCATGAAGATCGCCAAAGAGCCGATCTCCATGGAAACGCCGATCGGTGACGACGACGATTCGCACTTGGGCGACTTCATCGAAGACCAGGCCAACACCGCTCCCATCGAAGCGGCCATGCAAGCCGGTCTGCGCGACGTGGTCAAGGAAATCTTGGACAGCCTCACGCCGCGCGAAGCCAAGGTGCTGCGCATGCGCTTTGGCATCGAGATGTCCACCGATCACACCTTGGAAGAAGTGGGCAAACAGTTCGACGTCACGCGCGAGCGCATCCGTCAAATCGAGAGCAAAGCGGTGCGCAAGTTGAAGCACCCCAGCCGCTCGGACAAGCTGCGCAGCTTCATCGACTCGATCTGAGCGAGGCTTGTTGACTCATCACCGCACCTGAGGAAAACGCATGAAAGTCCTGACCCTGCACGGCATCAACCTGAACATGTTCGGCCAGCGCGACCCTGCCCAATACGGTACGGCCACACTCGCCGACATCAACCAAGGCTTGCAAACGCTGGGTCAGAACTTGGGCGTTGAGGTCGAGTGCTTTCAGACCAATTTTGAAGGCGCCATGGTCGAGAAGATCCACCAAGCGTTTCAAGAGAACGTCGCAGCGGTGGTGATCAACGCCGGTGCCTGGACACACTACAGCTACGGCATTCGCGACGCGCTGGCCATCCTCAAGTGCCCCATCATCGAGGTTCACATGTCCAACATCCACGCCCGCGAAGCGTTCCGACACCACTCGGTGTTGGCCGACATCGCTCAAGGCCAAGTGGCAGGCTTTGGGGTGGACAGCTATTTGATGGGCCTGCGCACCGCGGTCGAACACGCCAAGGCCCGAGCCGCGGCTTGACCTGCCCCACTCTGGGGGCCGATTCAGGACGTTGCGGGGCTCTTGACCACCACCTGCCGCTGCTCGCCCAAGCCACGTGCACCCAAAGTGATGACGTCGCCGGCCTTGAGGTACAGCGGGGGTTTGTGGCCCATGCCCACGCCGGGTGGGGTGCCGGTGGGAATGACGTCGCCGGGCTGCAAAGCCATGAATTGGCTGAGGTAGCTCACGATGTGGGCCACACCAAAAATCATGGTGCGTGTGTTGCCCCGTTGGCGCGGCACACCGTTGACGTCCAACCACAGCGCCACGTCCTGAGGATCGCCCATTTCGTCGGGCGTGAGCAACCAAGGCCCCAAGGGGCAATGGGTGGGGTAGCTCTTGCCTTTGACCCACTGACCTTCCCGCGCCATTTGGTAGCTGCGCTCAGAAACGTCGTTGACCAAACAAAAACCCGCCACGTGCGCCAAAGCCTGCGACTCGCTGACGTGCCAAGTGGTCTGGCCGATGACGATGCCCAGCTCCACCTCCCAATCGAGTTGTTCGCTGCCCGGTGGCAACCAAATGTCGTCGTTCGGACCGCTCACACTGCCGTTGTGTTTGTTGAAGGCAATGGGCTGGCTCGGTGGGTTCAAGCCCGCCTCGGCGGCGTGATCGGCGTAATTCAGGCCAATACCCACGACGTTGCCCACCCCGCCCACACAAGCGCCCCAACGCACCGACTCGGGCACGAGCGGCAAAGTGTTGCTGTCCAGGGCGGCCAAACGGGCCAAGGCCTCGGGGTGCAAAGCCGCCCCGGCCATGTCGGACACACAGCCCGAGAGGTCGCGCCGCTGACCTTGCGCGTCGATCAGACCGGGTTTTTCTTGGCCAACGGGGCCGTGGCGACAGAGTTTCATGGGCTCGCTCCTGCAGGGTGATGAAAAGCCCCATTTTGACCCCCTACAAAAAAGTGTGTGTTGGCCCTTGAAATCCCTGGGCCACACCCCAAATGCACCAGCATTCATCATTCACAACCGCGTTATGAGCCAAGAACACCCCACCCCCGAGCAAGACCCCCAAGCCGCTGCGCCCACCGAGGCCCCAGCCGCTGAGGCCAGCCCAGCCGACGAATTGGCTACCCTCAAGGCCCAGAACCTGGACCTGGCCGACCAATTCCTGCGCGCCAAGGCCGAAGCCGAAAACGCCCGCCGCCGCGCCGAGGAAGAGATTGGCAAAGCCCGCAAATTCGCGGTTGAGGCGTTTGCCGAGAGCCTGCTGCCCGTCACCGACAGCTTGGAAGCCGGTTTGGCGGTGCAAAACGCCACGCCCGAGCAGCTGCGCGAAGGCGCAGAAGCCACGCTCAAACAGCTCAAAAGCGCCTTGGAGCGCCACAAAGTCATCGAAATCAACCCCGCCGCGGGCACCAAGTTTGACCCGCACCAGCACCAAGCCATCAGCATGGTGCCCAGCGAGCAAGAGGCCAACACCGTGGTGGGCGTGCTGCAAAAGGGCTACCTGATCGCCGATCGCGTGCTGCGCCCGGCCTTGATCACCGTGGCGGCACCCAAGTAAGCGCCCCCTCTTGAAATTGCGGGCATCCGCACCATTTACTGAACATTCAAACATTCCAGCAGGAGAAAACACCATGGGAAAAATCATCGGCATCGACTTGGGCACCACCAACTCTTGTGTGTCCATCATGGAAGGCAACACCACCAAGGTGATTGAAAACGCCGAAGGCGCGCGCACCACGCCGTCCATCGTCGCCTACCAAGAAGACGGCGAAGTGCTGGTCGGCGCCTCGGCCAAGCGCCAAGCGGTCACCAACCCCCGCAACACGCTGTACGCGATCAAGCGTTTGATCGGCCGCAAGTTCACCGAAAAAGAAGTCCAAAAAGACATCGACCTCATGCCTTACGCCATCGTGGCCGCCGACAACGGCGACGCTTGGGTGGAAGTGCGCGGCAAGAAAATGTCGGCCCAGCAGGTCAGCGCCGACATCCTGCGCAAGATGAAGAAAACCGCCGAAGACTACCTCGGCGAAGCGGTGACCGAAGCCGTCATCACCGTGCCCGCTTACTTCAACGACGCCCAGCGCCAAGCCACCAAAGACGCTGGCCGCATCGCCGGCTTGGACGTCAAGCGCATCATCAACGAGCCCACCGCCGCGGCCCTGGCCTTTGGCCTGGACAAGCAAGAAAAAGGCGACCGCAAAATCGCCGTGTACGACTTGGGTGGTGGCACGTTTGACGTGTCCATCATCGAAATCGCCGACGTCGATGGCGAAAAACAATTCGAGGTGCTGTCCACCAACGGCGACACCTTCTTGGGCGGCGAAGACTTCGACCAACGCATCATCGACTTCATCATCACCGAGTTCAAGAAAGAGTCCGGCGTTGACCTGAGCAAAGACGTGCTGGCCCTGCAGCGCCTCAAAGAAGCCGCTGAAAAGGCCAAGATCGAGCTCTCCA
>JBFZCK010000067.1:0-3016 GCA_041307965.1 Burkholderiales bacterium
AGCGCTCCAAGCGGTAAGACATGACCACCGCCAGCACCACAAAGAACAGGAACAGGTAGTAGTACAGCGTGACCGGCTGGAAGGTGAAGCCCCCCACCGTCAAGCGCTGACCCAGGTCCAAACCAAACACCGAAATGCTGTCGATCTGGCTGATGCCTTTGGGCCCGTTGGTGATGTTGATCGGGCGGTCCATGTTGAGCAAGAAGATGCGGATGATCTCGCCAAAGCCCAAGGTCACGATGGCCAAATAGTCACCGCGCAGCTTCAAGGTCGGCGCGCCCAAGAGCATGCCCACCAAACCGGCGATGGCCGCAGCGAGCAGCATCACCAACCAAATGCTCAGGTGAATGCCGGCGGGGAACATGGCCGCAAAGGCCGGGAACGTGTCGCTCAGGTGGGTGGAGCCCAACATGGCGAACAAATAACCACCAACCGCGAAGAAGGCGATGTAGCCCAAATCGAGCAAACCAGCGTAGCCCACCACGATGTTCAGGCCCAAGGCCAAGAGCACGTAGAGCAGAGCGATATCCAAGATGCGCACCCAAGAGTTGCTGCCCGTCATTTGCAGCAAGATGGGCAGGGCCATCACGGCCACAGCGGCCAAGAGGAAGAGGATGAGTTGACGGGAGGCGTGTGCTTTGGTCATGTGGTTCTCCCGTATCAAGCGCGGTCGGCCACACGTTCACCCAACAAGCCCGAGGGGCGCAGGGTCAGGACGATGGCCAAGACAATGAAGGCAAAAATATCGGTGTACTGGCTGCCCAACACACCGCCGGTGAGCTTGCCCAAGTAGCCCGCACCGAGCGACTCGATCAGGCCCAAGGCAATACCCCCCACCACCGCACCGGCCAAGTTGCCGATGCCGCCCATGACCGCGGCCACAAAGGCCTTGAGGCCGGGCATGAAGCCCATGGCGTGCTGCACCGTGCCGTAGTTCGCAGCCCACATGATGCCGGCGATGGCGGCCAGCATGGCGCCGATGATGAAGGTCGCCGAAATCACCACGTCGGGCTTGATGCCCATGAGGGCCGCTACGCGGGGGTTCTCAGCGGTGGCGCGCATGGCGCGGCCCAGGTTGGTGCGGTTGACCAACCACATCAGCACCGCCAAGGTGATGGCGGTGGTGGCCAAGATGGTGACTTGGGTGACCGAGATCACCGCGCCGCCGATGTGGAAAGGCTCCGCCGACAAAACCGATGGGTAGGACTTGGGGTTGGGCTTCCAAATGATCATGGCCAAGGTCTGCAGCAAGATCGACATACCAATGGCGGTGATCAGCGGGGCCAGACGCGGCGAATTGCGCAGCGGCCGGTAAGCCAGCTTTTCAATCGTGTAGTTGAGCACCGCGGCCACCACCATCGCAATCAGCGTGGCCACGATGAGCATCAGCCAGCCCGGCATGTTGGGCGATGACTCTTGCATGCCCACGATGATGGTCCAACTGGTCAAGGCGCCGACCATGAGCACGTCGCCGTGCGCAAAGTTGATCAGGCCGATGATGCCGTACACCATCGTGTAGCCCAAGGCCACCAGGGCGTACATACTGCCCAAAACCAGTCCGTTGATGACTTGCTGCAGCAAGGTATCCATGTGCTTCACTCCAGAAAAAAGCCCGCATGCCTCTGGCGCCGTTGGGGCACGCCGGGTGCGGGTGGTGGGGCATTGTAGCCAAGGAGCACGGTCGTTCGCCTACGTGTAAGCCCTATGCAATCTGAAAAATGAATACCTTGGCGAGGTTTTGCGAGGCTCTATAAGCCGAAGTGCTGGCGCATTCCCTGCCCTTATGCGTCTCGGGCTTGGGCGTTCAAAGCCCGCCAATGGGCCATTTTTTCAGCGATGCGGATCTCCAAACCCCGGTTGACCGGTTGGTAAAAATCGGGATCGGGCATGCCCTCGGGCAGGTAAGACTCGCCAGCAGCAAAGGCGTCGGGTTCGTCGTGGGCATATCGGTAGCCTTGGCCGTGGTCGAGCGACTTCATGAGGGCCGTCGGGGCGTTGCGCAAATGCAAGGGCACGGGACGCGTGCCGTCTTGTTTGACCCAGGCCTTGGCCGCTTTGTAGGCCTTGTAGGCCGCGTTCGATTTGGGTGCAGCGGCCAGATACAAGACACATTGCGCCAGCGCCAACTCACCTTCGGGAGAACCCAAACGCTCGTACACATCGGCCGCGTCCAAGGCCACACGGATGGCGCGCGGATCGGCCAAACCGATGTCTTCGTTGGCCATGCGGATCAAACGCCGCGCCATGTAGCGCGGGTCGGCCCCACCGTCGAGCATTCTCACGAACCAGTAAAGGGCCGCGTTGGGGTCGGAGCCGCGCACGCTTTTGTGCAAGGCACTGATGCTGTCGTAGAACTGGTCGCCGCCTTTGTCGTAGCGGCGCATGCGCTCACCCATGACTTGGAGCAACCAATCGTCACCGATGGTCTCGCGCCGCTGGGCCTGGGCGGCCACGGCCAAGGTCTCCAGCGTGTTGAGCATGCGCCGGGCGTCGCCGTCGGCGTAGGACACCAATCGCTTGAGCGCGGCATCTTCCATGGGCGGCACCGCGCCCACCGCCTGCGCACGCAAGACGATCTGAGCCAAATCGGCTTCGTCCAAGGGCTGCAAGACGTAGACCGCGGCACGCGACAACAGGGCCGAGTTCACCTCAAACGAGGGGTTTTCGGTGGTCGCACCAATGAAGGTGAATAGGCCGGATTCCACGTGCGGCAGAAAAGCGTCTTGTTGGCTTTTGTTGAAGCGGTGCACCTCGTCCACGAACACCATGGTGCGCTGTGGGCTCAGGCCATGCAGCGCATGTTGAGCGGCCTCCACCGCTTCGCGGATGTCTTTGACGCCGCCCAAGACCGCGCTGATGGTGATGAACTGCGCCTCAAAGGCATCGGCCATGAGACGCGCGATCGTCGTTTTGCCCACGCCCGGTGGGCCCCACAAAATGCAGCTGTGCGGCTGACCCGATTCAAAGGCGAGCCGAAGCCCCATGCCCTCACCCAGCAAGTGGCGCTGCCCGATCA
>JBFZCK010000068.1:0-5999 GCA_041307965.1 Burkholderiales bacterium
GAGACATCACCGGCGGTTTGCCCCGTGTGGCCGAACTGTTCGAAGCCCGCAGCCCCAAAGACAAGGGCATGTTGGCCGAGATCACCGGTACCGTGTCCTTCGGTAAAGAGACCAAAGGCAAAGTGCGCCTGCAGATCACCGATCCCGATGGCAAGGTGTGGGACGAACTCATCCCCAAAGAGAAGAACATCTTGGTCCACGAAGGCCAAGTGGTCAACAAAGGCGAGAGCATCGTGGACGGCCCCGCCGACCCACAAGACATCTTGCGCCTCTTGGGTATCGAGGAACTCTCGCGCTACATCGTCGACGAAGTGCAGGACGTCTACCGCTTGCAAGGCGTGAAGATCAACGACAAACACATCGAAGTGATCGTGCGCCAGATGCTGCGTCGCGTGATCGTCGACAGCGTCGGTGACTCCACCTACATTGCCGGTGAACAGATCGAGCGCTCGGAGATCCTCAACACCAACGACGCGCTGCGCGCCGAGGGCAAAGTGCCCGCGGTCTACAGCAACGTCTTGCTGGGTATCACCAAGGCTTCCCTGTCGACCGACTCGTTCATCTCCGCGGCTTCCTTCCAGGAAACCACGCGCGTGTTGACCGAAGCGGCCATCATGGGCAAGCGCGACGAGTTGCGCGGCTTGAAGGAAAACGTCATCGTGGGTCGTTTGATCCCCGCCGGTACCGGCATGGCGTACCACGAAGCCCGCAAGGTGCGCGAGAAGATGGACGACGAAGAGCGTCGTGCCATCGCAGAAGCCGACGCTTTGTCCTTGGCGGCCGATCAAGCCGCCAGCGAAAGCGAGGCCGATGCCGCCAACACCAGCGAGTCCGCTGAGTAAAGCCTGCTGGGCGCCACGCTGTTGGCGCTGAGCCCGCTCCATGCCCCTGGCCTCACGGCCCGGGGCATTTTTTCTGGTTTTGAAGGAGTCGCATGACCGCAGCCCCCGTGCCTTTGTCCACCCAACTGCAAGCCACCGCTCGGTGCGTGTTGGCCGTGCAGCAAGGGCAATCGCTGAGCGATGTTTTACCCAAAGTGGATGCGCATTTGCGCCCTGGCGTGCAAGCACTCACCTTCCACGTCTTGCGCCATTGGGGCACCGTGGCCGCCATCGCACGGCTCTTGGCCGACCGAGCCCCCGCGCCACCCGCATTGGCCTTGATGCACAGTGCCTTGGCTTTGCTGTTGCCCAACAGTGCGCCTGAGGGAGCCCCCCCGCCGTGGGCCTCGGGCATGGTGTACGCCGAGCACACCGTGGTTAACCAAGCCGTGCAAGCGGCCAAAGCCGACCCGAAATTGATGCGCACCGCTTCGTTTTTGAATGCTTGCTTGCGGCGCTTTTTGCGCGAACGCGATGCGCTGTTGGACGAGGTCTCTCACGACCCCGTGGCCCAGCACAACCACCCGCTGTGGTGGATCGAGCGAGTGCAGCGAGACCACCCCCAACATTGGCGAGCCATTTTGGCGGCCAACAACCAAGCCGCGCCCATGGCCTTGCGCGTCAACCCACGGCGCAGCACCCCCGCCCAACTGCAAGCGGCCTTGTCAGCGCAAGGCGTGGACAGCACACCGTTTGCCGACCACGGACTGGTTTTGTCCAGCGCTTTGGCGGTGCAGCGCATTCCGGGGTTCGAGCAAGGCGACTGCTCGGTCCAAGACGCCGCAGCCCAGTGGAGCGGGCGCTTGTTGCTCCAAGGTCTGGATGGCTTGGCTGGTGCGCGCGTGCTCGATGCCTGCGCCGCGCCTGGCGGCAAAACCGCCGATGTGTTGGAACGTGCCGATGTGCAGATGTTGGCCTTGGATGTGGACCCCGAGCGCGCCCAGCGCGTGAGCGCGAACCTGGCGCGATTGGGCCTGAGTGCTGAGGTGCGCGTGGCCGATGCCGCCGATGTGGCGTCGTGGTGGGACGGGCAAGCCTTTGACGCCATTTTGTTGGACGCGCCATGCACCGCCTCGGGCATCGTGCGCCGTCACCCCGATGTGCGCTGGCTGCGCCGCGACAGCGACGTGCAGCAATTGGTGGCGACCCAGCGCCGACTGCTCAAAGCGCTGTGGCCTTTGGTCAAGCCCGGCGGTCGGCTCTTGTACGCCACCTGTTCGGTTTTTAAGGCCGAAGGCGAAGACCAAATGACACGCTTTGTGAGAGACCACCCCGACGCCGTGTTACAACCGAACTTGGGCCACTTGCTGCCCGGCGCGGCCGCCTCTGGTGGCGAGTTCAATGACAATCCCCTCGGTGGGCACGATGGATTTTTCTACGCACGACTCGACAAAGCACGCGCATGACGCGCCAGACCCGTCGCGCCGCCGCTGGACGGCTGCCTTGGCGCTGGGTCTGTTGTCTTGGGGTATGGGGTCGGCGCACGCACAAAGCCCATTGCCCTCGGGTGTGGTGGTGGAGCGCACCACCGAGCACCTGCTGCTGAGCACCCGTGTCAGCGAACCGCTGTCAAACCCCATTCAAGAGGCGCTGAACAAAGGCGTTCCCTTGTACTTTGTGTGGAGCGCCGAGGTGCACAGCCCGCGCTGGTACCACTGGCAAGACCGAACCCACACCCGCGCCGTGCGCACCTTGCGCTTGGCCTACCAAGCACTCTCGGGCCATTGGCGTTTGAGTTGGTCCAACGACAGTTCGCCCTCTGGTGGGTGGCGCAACGCGGTGCACCAAAACCACCCCACGCTGGACCAAGCGTGGGCTGCGGTGGGGCGCATGCTCAATTGGCCAGTGGCCAACCACGCAGACCTGCCCCCGCAAGGGGCTTGGGTGACGGTGAACTTCGCCATGGACTTGAGTTTGTTGCCAAGGCCATTTCAAATCGGCTTGGGCAATCAGGCCGACTGGGTGCTTGAGCGAAATTACCGCTTGCCAGTGCCCGCGGTGGGCATGACCTTGGAGTCGCGCCATGGCCAATAAAAGCCCGTGGCGTTCCACGCAGACCCTGCGCTGGAGTTTGTTGGTCATGGGTGTGGCCATGGTCGGCGCGGGACTGGTTTTGTTGTTCTTGCTGACCTTGGCCACCGGCAATCGTGGCGTCTACGACGCCAACTACGCGGCACTGTTTCGCGTCAACCTGGCGGTGGCGGCCATGCTGCTCTTGGTCATCACATGGTTCGGCGTTCGGCTGGGTGTGCGTTTGTACCAAGGCAAATTCGGCAGTCGCTTGCTGCTCAAACTCGCGGCGGTGTTTGCCGTGGTCGGCTTGCTGCCGGGTTTGCTGATTTACACGGTGTCCTACCAATTCGTTTCGCGCTCCATCGAGAGCTGGTTTGATGTGCGTGTCGAATCGGCCTTGGCGGCGGGCTTGAACCTGGGTCGAACGACCCTCAATGTGTTGAGCAAAGACCTCAGCCACCAAGCCCGCGTCGCGGCGAACGAATTGGCCAGTGTGCCGGAGCGCTCGATTGGCCTCACCTTGGAGAACTGGCGTGAACGCTTGGGCGCCATCGATGTGGTGCTGTGGGACAACAATGGCGCGTTGATCAGCAGTGCTGGCGATTCGCGTTATGCGCTCAACCCCGAACGCCCCAGCACAGCGTCGCTGCGTTTGGTGCGCGAGCAGGGCGTGCTGGTCAACGTGGAGGGTTTGGACGACGCTGAACCGGTGGTTGACGGTGGCGGCGCGCCCGTCGGTCGCATGCAGGTGCTGACCTTGGTGGAGCCTGCACGAATTTCGATGGGGTTGGCGCCGCGGTTTTTGCAAATCGTCAGCCCCCTACCGGAGGTCTTGGTGACCGACGCTTTGGCGGTGCAAGCCGCGAACCGCGAATACCAAGAGCGAGCGCTCGGGCGTGAAGGCTTGCGCCGCATGTACATCGGCACACTCACCTTGGCGCTGTTCTTGGCGGTGTTTGGCGCGGTGGTGTTGGCGGTGGTCTTGGGTAACCAGCTGCTGCGTCCCTTGTTGGTGTTGGCCGAGGGCATGCGAGAGGTCGCGGCGGGCAACCTCAGCCCCAAACAAGCCTTGGCTCACCGCGACGAACTTGGCGGTCTCACGCGCACTTTTGCGCGCATGACCGACGACTTGGCTCAAGCACGGGCCGATGCCAACCACAGCATGTCGCAGCTGGATGCGGCTCGTGCCCATGTGCAAACCATTTTGGACAACCTCACCACGGGTGTTGTGGTGCTGCGCTCCGATGGTGCGGTGCAAAGCGCCAATCCTGGGGCGGATGCTTTGCTCCACACCACGCTCAAGGCCTATCAAGGGCGTGCCTTGCGAGACGTGCCAGGGTTGGCCGTTTTTGGTGCCGATGTTCAAAGGCGCTTTGAAATGCAAGGTGTCGACGCCAACCCAGCCCCAGGGCAGCACTGGCAACACACGTTCGAGCTGGGTGAAGCCCATGAGCTCAACAGCGCAGGCTTGGGCAACCGAACCTTGGTGGCGCGCGGTGCGGGCTTGCCCCACGGTGATTGGTTGCTGGTGATCGACGATGTGACCGACATGGTCTCGGCGCAGCGATCCAAAGCATGGGGTGAAGTGGCCCGTCGCTTGGCCCATGAAATCAAAAACCCACTCACACCGATCCAACTCGCCGCCGAGCGCATGGCCATCAAATTGGCGCCGCAGCTGCCCGAGTTGGGCCAAACCCTGTTGAGCAAATCGGTGCGCACGATCGTGGAGCAGGTTGACGCCATGAAACACATGGTCAATGAGTTCCGAGACTACGGACGCTTGCCGTCGGCCGAGTTGGCGCCTTTGGCCCTGAACCCTTGGTTGCGCGACATGGCCAGCTTGTACGAAAACAGCGATGTACCGGTGCTTTTTGATTTGGGCGAAGAGATTCCTCTCATCTTGGCAGACGCCCAGCAGTTGCGTCAGGTGCTGCACAACGTGATTCAAAACGCCCAAGATGCCTGTGCGCAAGTGAGCATCCCCTTGGTCAAGGTCCGCACCCATTGGCCGCAAGCAGGGGAGTGGGTTTACTTGGAAATCAGCGACAACGGTGGTGGTTTTGATGCGTCCATTCTGAAGCGTGCGTTTGAGCCCTACGTCACCACAAAGCCCAAAGGCACTGGGCTGGGCTTGGCCGTGGTTCAGAAAATCATGGAAGAACACGGCGGGAAAATTCAAGTCAGCAACACTGAAAAAGATGGCAAAGTGCTGGGAGCTAAAGTATCGTTATCATTCGTTGTGACGAAATAACAATGTAGACACAGGGCAGGAGGCGAAGGACATCATGGCAAACATTTTGGTAGTGGACGATGAGCTGGGCATACGGGATTTGCTCTCAGAAATCTTGAACGACGAAGGTCATGCCGTGGAGCTGGCCGAAAACGCGGCTCAGGCCCGGCTGGCCCGAACACAATACCGACCGGACTTGGTGCTCTTGGACATCTGGATGCCCGACACCGATGGCGTCACCCTCCTCAAAGAATGGGCCACCACGGGGCAACTCACCATGCCCGTGATCATGATGAGCGGCCACGCCACGGTGGAGACCGCCGCCGAGGCCACACGCATCGGTGCTTTGGACTTTCTGGAAAAGCCCATCACCATGCAAAAGCTGCTCAAAGCCGTTGAAAAAGGCTTGAGCAAAGCACACAGCAAGCCCACAACGGATGGCCACGCCACGCTCGCCTTGCAGACCCCGATGAGCAACGGCTTGACCATTGAGCAAGCCATGACCGGTGGCCACATGGTGGCTCAGCCCCGAGTGGATTTGGGCCCACAAGCCCAGCAAGCCTTCAACCTCGAAGGGCCCTTGCGCGAGGTGCGCGACGGCTTTGAGAAAGCCTACTTCGAATACCACCTCGTCAATGAGCAAGGCTCCATGACCCGTGTGGCAGAAAAAACCGGCTTGGAGCGCACGCACCTGTACCGAAAACTCAAACAGTTGGGCGTGGACCTCACCCGCAGCAAGCGCCCACCTGCCCGATAAGCGGGCCCCTTCTTATCGGTGCTATAATCTTGCTCTTACCAAGGCCCGGTAGCTCAGTTGGTAGAGCAGCGGATTGAAAATCCGCGTGTCGATGGTTCGATTCCGTCCCAGGCCACCA
>JBFZCK010000069.1:0-4669 GCA_041307965.1 Burkholderiales bacterium
GACCCCGTGCGACGTGGGGTGAGCAATTTCTTCAACAACATCCGCGACGTTTGGTCAGCAGCCAACGCCGCGCTGCAACTGCGCCCACAAGAGGCGGCGGAAAATCTGTTTCGCGTTGGGGTGAACACCTTCGTGGGGCTGGGTGGTGTCATGGATGTGGCCACAGAGTTGGGCATCCCTCGTACGCGCATGGACTTCGGTCAAACCATGGGCCGCTGGGGCGTGCCCTCTGGGCCATATTTGGTCTTGCCATTGCTGGGCCCATCCAGCGTGCGAGATGCCACTGGTACGGGCATTCAAATGCGCCTCAACGACTACACCGAGTTTGACGACAGCAGCGTGCAGACCGGCCTGACCGTCTTGGAGGTGGTGGACACCCGAGCCGGCCTGTTGCGCGCTGGCACCTTGCTGAACGAAGCAGCCATCGACAAATACAGTTTTATGAGAGACTTTTACTTACAGCGTCGTCAAAACCAAATTGACGACTTGATTGACCAAGGCATCGGCGTGCGCGATCCCGCGCCGCCAGTGACCAACGAATGAACAATGGGAATAGCAATATGTTGAGCAGACGGCAATGGATGGGTCTGGTGGGCTTGGCACCTTGGGTGGCGAACACGGCGTGGGCCGTTGAAGAGACGCCGGATGCACTGATCAAGCGGATCTCCAACGAGGTGATGACCGCCGTCAACAACGACGCTGCGATTCAAAAAGGCAACGTGCAGCGCGTGATGGACTTGGTCAACAACCAAATCATGCCGCACGTCAATTTTCAACGCATGACGGCCTCGGCCGTGGGCCGCTATTGGCGCGGGGCCACACCCGATCAGCAGCAGCGCTTGCAAGCCGAATTCAAAACCCTGTTGGTGCGAACCTATGCGGGTGCTTTGGGTGAGCTGAAGGGACAAACCTTCCAATTTCGCCCATCCCGAGCGAAATCCACCGACACCGAGGTGGTGGTGCGCAGCGAGGTGCGTGGCCGGGGTGAGCCGATTCAACTCGACTACCGCTTGGAAAAAACCCCCCAAGGCTGGAAGGTCTACGACCTCAACGTCTTAGGCGTGTGGTTGGGGGAAACCTACCGCACCCAATTTGCGCAAGAAATCACCAAAAACGGTGTGGATGGCCTGATCACTTTCTTGGCCCAGCGCAACCAGTCCAACGCCGCGGCCAGCAAATGAGCTTTGCACTCGTGCTGCCCGAACGGGTGACCTTGGCCGAGGCCACCCAAGTGTTGTCCTCCTTGGAGATGGGTTTGCCCAGCACCGAGGTGGTCCAGCTTGACGCCAGCGCATTGCAGACCTTCGACTCATCGGTGGTCGCGGTTTTGCTGGCCTTGCAGCGCCGACTGGCCACCCATGGTCAGCGCTTACAGGTTTGCCAGCGCTCGGAGCGCTTGCAAGCCCTGTTGACCCTCTACGGCGTGGCCGAGCTGCTTCCCGCATAAAATGGCGGTTTGCCTTGGTTGGGGTTGATGTTCGGCCCCAAGCGACCACAGGGCGCCGATCCCATGCCCGCCATTGCTTTCCAACACGTCACCAAAACCTTCGCCAGTTCGAGGGGTGAGGTGCGGGCGCTCCAAGGCGTGTCCTTGGAGATCGAGCCTGGCGAATTCTTTGGCCTGCTCGGCCCCAACGGTGCGGGCAAGACCACCCTCATCAGCGTGCTCGCGGGCCTGACCAAACCCAGCAGCGGCCATGCCTTGGTGCAGGGCTTTGATGTGCAGGCCGATTACGCCCAAGCCCGCCGTTGTTTGGGTGTGGTGCCACAAGAGTTGGTGTTCGATCCGTTTTTTAATGTGCGCGAAGCCTTGCGCATCCAGTCGGGCTATTTTGGTGTTCGGCGCAACGACGACTGGATCGACGAGTTGCTCGCTGGTTTGGGTTTGAGCGACAAGGCCGATTCCAACATGCGCCAACTCTCTGGCGGTATGAAGCGCCGCTTCTTGGTGGCTCAGGCCTTGGTGCACAAACCCTCGGTCATCGTGCTCGACGAGCCCACGGCCGGTGTGGACGTTGAGCTGCGCCAAACCCTGTGGCAATTCATCTCGGGTCTGAACAAACGCTTGGGCGCCACCGTCTTGCTCACCACGCATTACCTCGAAGAAGCCGAAGCCTTGTGTGGCCGCATCGCCATGCTCAAACAAGGCCAGATCGTGGCGCTCGACCAAACCTCGGCCCTGCTCAGTCGCGCCACCGCCAGCGTGTTGCGCTTCAAAACCGATCAGGCTTTGCCCGCAGCGGTGCAAGCCGCGGCGCGTGTGACCGGTCGGGTGGTGCAGTTACCCGCACCCGATGCTGTGGCTGTTGAGCGTTGGTTGGCCCAAGTGCGCGAAGCGGGCGTGGTGGTCAGCGACATCGAGGTGCGCAAAGCCGATTTGGAAGACGTGTTCTTGGACATCATGGGAGCCAAGCGATGACCGGCTGGCAAACCCTGTTCTACAAAGAAATCCTGCGCTTTTGGAAGGTGGGATTCCAGACCGTGGCCGCGCCCGTGATCACCGCGGTGCTGTACATGCTGATTTTTGGCCATGTGCTCGAAGAGCACGTGCAGGTGTTTGATGGCGTGGGTTACACCGCCTTTTTGTTGCCCGGCTTGGTCATGATGAGCGTGTTGCAAAACGCATTCGCCAACAGCTCGTCTTCGCTGATTCAGAGCAAGATCATGGGCAACGTGGTCTTTTTGTTGCTCACGCCTTTGTCGCACCGCGCTTGGTTCGTGGCCTATGTGGGCTCATCGGTCGTGCGCGGTTTGGCTGTGGGCAGCGGCGTGATGCTGGCCACGTGGTGGTTCGCCCAAACACCGTTTGCCGCGCCGCTGTGGATTCTGGTGTTCGCCGTGCTCGGCGCATCCTTGTTGGGCGCTTTGGGTTTGATCGCAGGCCTGTGGGCCGAGAAGTTCGACCAAATGGCGGCGTTTCAAAACTTCGTCATCGTGCCCATGACTTTTTTGTCTGGCGTTTTCTATTCCATCCATTCCTTGCCACCCGTGTGGCAGACCATCAGCCACCTCAATCCGTTTTTCTACATGATCGATGGTTTTCGCTACGGCTTCTTTGGCGTGAGCGACACCTCGCCGTGGATCAGTTTGTGTGTGGTGGGCTTGGCCTTGCTGGGGGTCAGCGCTTTGGCGCTGCAGCTGCTGCGCACGGGTTACAAAATTCGCCATTGAACACACACACCATGACCGCAGAAGAACTCCAACACATCATCGCCACGGGCTTGGCCTGTGAGCACATCGAACTGAGCGGGGATGGCCGCCACTGGTCTGCCGTCATCGTCTCGCCCGAATTTGAAGGCCTGCGTTTGGTCGCTCGCCACAAGAAGGTTTACGACACCTTGGGCGGGCGCATCCAGTCCGACGAGGTGCACGCCCTGTCGATGAAAACCCACACGCCGGCCGAATGGGCCCAGCGTGCTCACTGAAAGCACCCCATGGACCAACTCAGCATCACCGGCGGCAATCCCCTCAACGGCGAGGTCGTGATCTCGGGCGCCAAAAACGCCGCGCTGCCCGAACTTTGCGCCACGCTGCTGACCAGCGATGCCGTGACCCTTCAAAACGTGCCGCGTTTGCGCGATGTGGCGACCATGCGCAAATTGCTCGACAACATGGGCGTGGATACGCAGACTTTGGGCGAACGCGGCGGCATGGTTTTGCAAGCCCACGACAGCCTGAAGCCCGACGCGCCTTACGAGCTGGTCAAAACCATGCGAGCCTCGGTCTTGGTGCTCGGTCCCTTGTTGGCGCGTTTTGGCCAAGCCCGGGTGTCCTTGCCCGGCGGTTGCGCCATCGGCTCGCGCCCGGTGGACCAGCACATCAAAGGCCTGCAGGCCATGGGTGCGCACATCGACGTCGAACACGGCTACATGGTGGCGAGTTTGGCCCCTGGCCTCAAGCGCCTGAAGGGCGCGCGCATCACGACCGACATGGTGACCGTGACCGGCACCGAAAACTTCCTCATGGCCGCGACCTTGGCCGAGGGCGAGACGGTGCTCGAGAACGCCGCGCAAGAACCCGAAATCCCCGACTTGGCTGAGATGCTGATCGCCATGGGCGCGAAGATCGAAGGCCACGGCACCAGCCGCATCCGCATCCAAGGCGTGGAGCGTTTGCACGGCTGCACCCACCAAGTGGTGGCCGACCGCATCGAAGCGGGCACCTTTTTGTGCGCCGTGGCCGCCACGGGCGGGGATGTGGTCTTGCGCCACGCCCGTGCCGATCACTTGGATGCGGTCATCGACAAGTTGCGCGACGCCGGTGCGGTGATCGAAGCCGGTGACGGGTTCATTCGCGTGCGCGCCAGCGGCCGCTTGCAAGCGCAGAGCTTTCGCACCACCGAATACCCCGGCTTTCCCACCGACATGCAAGCGCAGTTCATGGCGCTCAACTGCATCTCGCACGGCACCAGCAAGGTGACCGAAACGATTTTTGAAAACCGCTTCATGCACGTCAACGAGCTGGTGCGTTTGGGTGCGCGCATCCAAACCGACGGCAAAGTGGCGGTGGTCGATGGCGTGCCCCGTTTGTCGGGCGCGACCGTCATGGCCACCGATTTGCGCGCATCCGCCAGCTTGGTGATCGCGGGCTTGGTCGCCGAAGGCGTGACCACGGTCGACCCTGCCGTAGATATAAGCGCCACCTTGGCCACTGCTGGTGATGGCAATGT
>JBFZCK010000070.1:0-2969 GCA_041307965.1 Burkholderiales bacterium
TGAAGAAGTGGCCCAAGTCGGGATCATCGGCGAGTGCGGCTTGGTGAAAGAACCGGATGTCGCCGCCTGCGCAAAACGCGCCAAACGGCCCTGCTTTGCCCTGCCCGCGCAAGGCCACGGCCAAGACCGCGGGGTCTTCGCGCCAAGCCAAGAGGGCTTGGGTGAGCGCGCGCACCATGTCCAAGGACAAGGCATTGAGGGCTTGGGGGCGGTTGAGTGTGAGGCAGGCCACGCGCCCGCGCAGCTCAGCCAAAACGGTGTTGGTCATGTTGAATCTCCTGAGCCCATCATCGCCCAGTTCGGGCGCTCAGTGCCCCACAAGCTCAGGCGGGCGTTTGGCGTTCGCGCCAACCCAAGGCTTCGTTGAGCACCAGGGCCAAAATCACCAGTCCGCCACCCACCAAAACCTCGGTGGACGGGACCTCGTTGACAAAAGCCCAGGTCAAGGCAATGCCGAAGATCACTTCCAACAAGCCCAAGAGCGAGACCTCAGCGGCCTTGAGCACCTGCGCGCACACCATTGACAAGGTGCAAGGCACGGACAACTGCAACCAACCCAACAGGGCCAACCAAGCCACGTCGCTGGCACTGGCCGTGCCGGGCAAAGCCAGGGGCAAGGTGAACAAGGACGACAAGATCGCACCGAGCAACACCGCGGGCACCAAGTCGATGCGCTCGCCTTTGTGCTGCACGCGCTGCACCGCGGTCCAATTGATCGCACCCGCCAAAGGCACACACAAAGCCAAACCCGAACCGATGAGCAGGTCACTGACCGGCGTTAGTGGGTCGGCCATGGCCGACCACAACTGGCTGCCGTACATGTAGACGATGCCCAGCGCCGCCACCACGATGGTCAGCCAGGTGCGGGTGGCCAAACGCTGGCCCAAGACCACGCGGGCGAGCAAAGCGGTCAACAAAGGCCCCAAGGCCATCAGGATCAACACATTGGCCACGCTGGTGAAGCCCAAGGCCAGCATGAAAGCGGTGAACATCACCGACCAACACACCCCTGAGAGCCAAAACGTGCGCGATTCGGGCAAAAAACCCCAATGGCGGTGCAAGGTCTCACCCCAAACCGATCGTGTGCTGGGGGTGAGCGGCGCCGTCTGGGTTGCTTGGCGGCGCGACCAAGCACGCCACAGCGGCAGCATCCACATCAAGGACAGCACCGTGAAGGCGCTGCGGTAGAAGGTCACCTCAAAACGCCCAGCCGACTCCAGCACGCGCGAGACCACGCCCGCGGTGGACCACAAGAGCGTGACCGCGACCATCAAAAAGACGGCCTGCGTGTGGGTGAGGCGACCTGGGTTCATCAGCCGCGGCTGGCGCGCTTGCGGTCGTGCTCCGACAGGTGACGCTTGCGCAGACGCACGCTCT
Organism: Burkholderiales bacterium; assembly: GCA_041307965.1. Classification (GTDB taxonomy): domain Bacteria; phylum Pseudomonadota; class Gammaproteobacteria; order Burkholderiales; family Burkholderiaceae_C; genus Hydrogenophaga. The sequence continues at coordinate 1,378 of JBFZCK010000070.1, forward strand.
TGGGCGTGATTTCCACCAACTCATCGTCCTCGATGAATTCCACGCCGTATTCCAGCGTCAGTTCGATCGGGGGTGTGATCTTGATGGCGTCTTCTTTGCCCGAGACGCGGAAGTTGGTCAGCTGCTTGGTGCGCGTGGCGTTGACCACCAAGTCGTTGTCGCGGCTGTGGATGCCCACGATCATGCCCTCGTACACGGGGTCGTTGGGCTTGACGAACATGCGGCCACGGTCGTCGAGCTTGCCCAAGGCGTAGGTGAAGATTTCACCGTCGTCCATGGAGATCAGCACGCCGTTTTTGCGGCTGGCGATCTCACCCTTGTGCGGCTCGTAGCTGTCGAAGATGTTGGAGATCAGGCCAGAGCCACGCGTCAAGTTCAAGAACTCGTTGGTGAAGCCGATCAGGCCACGCGCGGGGATGCGGTACTCCAGGCGAACACGGCCTTTGCCGTCCGGCACCATGTTGGCCAACTCGCCCTTGCGTTCGCCCAAAGCTTGCATCACGCCGCCTTGGTGCTGCTCTTCGATGTCGGCGGTCACCAACTCGATGGGCTCGCACTTCTCGCCGTTGATTTCGCGGAACACCACGCGGGGCTTGGAGACCGCCAGTTCGTAGCCTTCACGGCGCATGTTTTCCAACAGAATGGTCAGGTGCAATTCACCGCGGCCCATGACTTCGAAAATGCCGTCTTCGTCGGTCTCGCGCACGCGCAAAGCGACGTTCGATTGCAGTTCTTTTTGCAGACGGTCCCAGATCTGACGGCTGGTGACGTACTTGCCTTCGCGACCGGCCAAGGGGCTGGTGTTCACGCAGAAGTTCATGGTCAAGGTAGGCTCGTCCACCTTGAGCATGGGCAACGGCGCGGGGTTGGCGACGTCGGTCACGGTCACGCCAATACCGATGTCGGTGATGCCGTTGATCAAGACGATGTCGCCGGGGCCGGCTTCGGTGGCTTGCACGCGGTCCAAACCTTGGAAGGTCAACACTTGGTTGATGCGGCCTTTGATGGATTTGCCATCGGTGCCTTCCATGACCAACACGTCCATGTTGGGCTTGATCGTGCCTTGGCTGATGCGGCCCACGCCGATACGACCGACAAAGGTCGAGAAGTCCAGCGCAGAGATTTGCAACTGCAGGGGAGCGGCCGGGTCGCCTTTTTGGGCGGGCACGTGCTTGAGCACGGTGCTGAACAGGGCCGACATGTCGGGGCCCCACTGCTCACCGGCGGGGCCTTCTTCCAAAGAGGTCCAACCGTTGATACCCGAGGCGTAGACCACGGGAAATTCCAACTGCTCATCGGTGGCGCCCAGGTTGGCGAACAAGTCAAACGCTTCGTTGATCACCTGCGTGGGGTTGGCACCGGGTTTGTCGACCTTGTTGACCACGACGATGGGCTTCAAACCCAAGGCCAAGGCCTTTTTGGTCACGAAGCGGGTTTGGGGCATGGGGCCTTCTTGCGCGTCGATCAACAACACCACGCCGTCGACCATGGACAAAGCGCGCTCGACCTCACCACCGAAGTCCGCGTGGCCGGGGGTGTCGACGATGTTGATGTGGGTGCCTTCCCAGCTCACGGCGCAGTTCTTGGCCAGA
>JBFZCK010000071.1:0-6698 GCA_041307965.1 Burkholderiales bacterium
GCTGGCGGTGGCCAGGGCGGCGAATGCAAGGGTCTTTTTGAACATGCGAGTCTCCTTTGAGGTGGTGGTGGGGAACGGGAACATCAAGCCAGCGCGAGGTCGGTGTCCATCAGGACCTTGCTGCCGGCGCGGGCGCGACGCATCAATGTCGCGGTTTCGGGGAACAGTTTGGCGAAGTAGAAACGCGCGGTTTGCAGCTTGGCCTGGTAGAAGGGGTCGGTGTTGCCGGCCGCGATTTGTTGCAGCGCGGTCTGCGCCATGCGGGCCCAGAAGTAGCCGAACACCAAGTGGCCGGCCACGCGCAGGTAGTCCACGGCGGCCGCGCCCACCTCGTCGGGGTTTTGCAAGCCCTTGAAGCCAATTTCCATGGTGAATTTGGTGATCTGCTCGCCCAACACCGCCAGCGGGTTGATGAACTCGGCCATCTTTTCGTTCACACCCTCCTCGGCCACCAAGGCGCCGATGAGCTTGCCGAACTTTTTCAAAGTCGCGCCGTTGTTGCCCAAGATTTTGCGACCCAACAAATCCAAGCTCTGGATGGTGTTGGTGCCTTCGTAAATCATGTTGATGCGCGCGTCGCGCACGTACTGCTCCATGCCCCACTCTTTGATGAAGCCGTGGCCGCCGAACACCTGCATGCAGTGGTTGGTGGCTTCAAAACCGTTGTCGGTGATGAAGGCTTTGACGATGGGCGTGAGCAGCGCGACCATCTCGCCACTGTCTTTGCGAACCTTCTCATCGGGGTGGTGCAGCTCTTTGTCGAGCAAGAGCGCGCAGTAAATGGCCATGGCGCGGCCACCTTCGGCGTAGGCCTTGGCGGTCAGCAGCATCTTGCGCACATCGGGGTGCACGATGATGGGGTCGGCGGCCTTGTCTTTGGCCTTGGTGCCCGAGAGGCTGCGCATCTGGATGCGGTCCTTGGCGTAAGCCAAGGCGTTTTGGAAGGCCACTTCGGTCAGGCCCAGCGACTGGTTGCCCACACCCAAACGCGCGGCGTTCATCATCACGAACATCGCCGCCAAGCCTTTGTGCGGCTGGCCCACCAAGGTACCGACCGCACCGTCCAAAATCATCTGGCAGGTGGCGTTGCCGTGGATGCCCATTTTGTGCTCCAAGGCACCGCAGTGAATGGCGTTGCGCTCACCAATGCTGCCGTCGGCCTTGACCTTGAACTTGGGCACCACAAACAGGCTGATGCCTTTGCTGCCCACGGGGGCGTCGGGCAAACGCGCGAGCACCAAATGGATGATGTTGTCGGTGAAGTCGTGTTCACCGGCGCTGATGAAAATCTTTTGACCGGTGATGGCGTAGCTGCCATCGGCCAGGGGCTCGGCCTTGGTGCGCAAAAGCCCCAAATCGGTGCCGCAGTGCGGCTCGGTCAGGCACATGGTGCCGGTCCACTCGCCGCTGGTGAGTTTGGGCAAGTACAGCGCCTTTTGTTCGGGCGTGCCGTGCGCGTGCAGGCACTCGTATGCGCCGTGGCTCAAGCCGGGGTACATGGTCCACGACTGGTTGGCCGAGTTCATCATTTCGTAGAAGCACTGGTTCACCACAAAAGGCAAGCCTTGGCCACCGTACTCGGTGTCGCACGACAAAGCGGCCCAGCCACCTTCGACGTATTTGGCGTAGGCCTCTTTGAAGCCTTTGGGCGTGGTCACCGCGTGGGTGGTTTTGTCCAGCGTGCAGCCTTCTGCGTCACCGCTGATGTTCAGCGGAAACGCCACCTCGGCCGCGAACTTACCGCCCTCTTCGAGCACCGCGTTGATGGTGTCGGCATCGGTTTCGGCGTGAGCGGGCAAAACCTTGAGTTCGTCTTCGACGCGCAGCACCTCGTGCATGACGAACTGCATGTCGCGCAAGGGCGGGTTGTAGATGGGCATGGTGAGGTCTCCTGTGATGAAAGTGAAAGATCAAGCGGCGCTGTTGCGCGCCACGATGGACTCAAAGGCATTGACGGCGCGTTGCAGCGAATCCGGGTTGCGCATGAAACGCGCCTCGTAGTGCAAGGCCAAAATCAAAGCGTGAATTTCAAAACCCATTTGGGCGGCGTCGGTGTCTTGGCGCAAATGGCCTTGCTCCACCGCCTGCTCAATCGCACGGCGCACGGCATCGAGCCAGACCTGCACCGAGCTGGCCAAGGTGTCGCGCACGGGGCCTGGCCGGTCATCGAATTCCACGGCGCCGCTGATGTAAATGCAGCCCGAATCGATTTCCACCGAGGTGCGCTTCATCCAGTTGTCGAAGAGTTGGCGCACACGAGGCAAGCCGCGCGGGGCTTTGAGCGCAGGAAAAAACACCTCGTGCTCAAAACGGGCGTGGTACTCGCGGATCACGGACATTTGCAGCTCGTCGCGTGAACCAAAGTGCGCAAACACACCAGATTTGCTCATGTGCATGACCTCGGCCAGAGCCCCAATGGACAAACCTTCCAGGCCAATCTGCGTGGCCAAGCCCAAAGCGGCGTCCACGATGGCGGCTTTGGTTTGCTGACCTTTGTGTTGCACGCGCGGTGCATCGGCGGTCTGTGCAGGGGATGTTTGGGCAATGCTCGGCATGGTGGGGGGCTTCACACGTCAAAAAGTGGGGTCATCATAATCGAACGACCGTGCTTTTTTCAAGCCCTCATCAAAAATTTGCCGCGCCCCTCGGTGCAGCAGTGGCCCAGGGCCCCGTCAGCGGATCAGGGCGGCCAAATGGTGTTCAAGGTGCTCGCTGGGCAAGCGCTTGAAGCCACTGCGCGCAAAGCCTTGCAAACGGCCCACACACCAAGCCATCATCAGCGCCGCGTCGGCTTGGGCGTGAACGGTGGGCGTGGCCGATCCGGCCACCACGCCCGCTTCGCGCAGGCACTGGCGCAGCTGGGCTTCGAGTTTGTCGAACAACAAATTCACGCGTTGCTGCAAACGCTCGTGCTCCAAGACCAAGGCGTCGCCCACCATGACACGACACAAGCCTGGGTTTTTTTCGGCGAACTGCAAGACCCAACTCAGGAGCTTGCGGGCGCGTTGGCGCGCATCGGGTTCGCGTTGCTCCAGTTGACCGACAAAGCCCATGATCGATTGCTCGATGAATTCGATCAAGGCCTCGAACATCTGCGCCTTGCTGGCGAAATGTCGGTACAGCGCGGCTTCGCTGACTTCGAGCTGTTGCGCGAGCGAGGCCGTGGTGATGCGTTCAGCCCCGGGCTGCTCGAGCATGGTGGCCAGGGCCTGCAAAATTTGCACGCGGCGCTCACCCGGCTTGGGCCGCTTGCGTGGGGTCTCGGTGATCAAGGCCGTCTCGTCTGTGTGGGGATCGTCGTGCGGCACTTGCATCGGTGTGACCTTATTGGGCGCGGATGGTGGTGCCAAAGGGCTCGTTGCCGAGCACCTCCAACAGCAGGGCGTGTGGCACACGGCCGTCCAGGATGTGGACCGCTTGCACCCCGCTCTTGGCGGCGTCCAAGGCGCCAGCGATCTTGGGGATCATGCCGCCGGAGATCGTGCCGTCGGCACACAAGGCGTCGATGCGTGCGGGTGAGAGTTCGGGCAAGAGCTGGCCGGCTTGGTCCAACACGCCCGCGATGTTGGTCATCATCAGCAATTTCTCGGCGTGCAAGGCCTTGGCCAATTCGCCCGCCACCACGTCGGCGTTGATGTTGTAACTCTCGTTGCTCGCGCCGTAACCGATGGGGCTGACGACGGGAATCATGCCGGCGTCCAACACGCCCACCAAGGCGCGCGTGTCGACCGAGACCACATCGCCGACCTGTCCCACGTCGTGGACCAGCGCCGGGTTGTGGCTGTCGACCAAACGCAAGCGTTGGGCCTGGATCGTGGCACCGTCGCGCCCCGTCATGCCCATGGCGCGGCCACCGGCTTGGTTGATCAAACCCACGATGGTTTGCTGCACTTGGCCGCCCAAGACCCACTCGACCACCGACATGGTCTCGGCATCGGTCACGCGCATGCCTTGAATGAACGTGCCTTGTTTGCCCAAGCGCTGCAGGAGTTGCTCGATCTGGGGACCGCCGCCGTGCACGACCACCACGCGGATACCGGCGAGCTGCAACATCACCACGTCTTCGGCAAAGGCTTGTTGCAAAGCCGGGTCGGTCATGGCGTTGCCGCCGTACTTGATGACCATGGTTTTGCCGTGGTTGCGCCGCAAAGCGGGCAGTGCGCTGGCCAGGACATCGGCGCGGTCTTGTCGGGCGAGGGTGGGTCGAGCAGCGGAGTCGGTCATGTCGGTCACGGGTCGGTTGGCGAGGGGGAGCTTGGGTGAAATTGTAGGCCCACGCCCCCCTACCCAATGGGCGGCCCAGGGCTTACAGTGTTGGCATGAACACCACCCGCAAAAACCCCTCACGCCGCACCCCTGCCCAAGACCCCATGACCGAGCGCGCCGAACAGGTCAAAGACTCGGCCCAACACATCTGGCTGGCCGGTCTGGGTGCTTTTGCCAAGGCGCAAGCCGAGGGCGCCAAGGTTTTTGAAGCCTTGGTCAGCGAAGGCCAACAGCTGCAAGGCAAAACCCAAGCCGCCGCCCAAGCCCGGCTTGACGCGCTGAGCCAAGCCACCGAACAGGTGACCGAGCAAGTCGCGGGCATCGCCAACGAATTCAGCGACAAAGCCTCAGGTCAATGGAACAAACTGGAGAACCTGTTTGAAAACCGTGTGGCCGCTGCTTTGATGAATTTGGGCATCCCGAGCGCGCCCGACATCGTCGCCCTGCAAGCGCGCATCCAAGCCTTGGAAGAGCACATCGCGCACATGCACGCCTTGGCCTCTCCCGCCAAGACACGGGCCAAAACCACCCGCGCTGCGCCCTCAGCCAAAGCCAAAACCCCCACGGCGCGCGCCCGAAAAACCTGAATGGCTTCCGTGAAGAAAGCACCGCGCCGCACCGCCGAGCGCATCCTGCTGGCCAGTTTGGAGCTGTTCAACCGCTTTGGCGTGCCCAACGTGTCGACCACCATGATCGCGGCCGACCTGGGCATCAGCCCCGGCAATTTGTACTACCACTACCCCGCCAAAGAAGAACTCATCAACGGCTTGTTCACGCGCTACGAAGGCGCTTTGAACGAACTCTTGCCCGCCAGCCAAGGCGTGCGCGATGTGGAAGACGCTTGGTTTTTTATGCACAGCCTGTTTGAGCTGGTGTGGCAGTACCGTTTTTTGTACCGCGACCTGAACGACTTGCTGTCCAACAACCGCATGCTCGAGACCCACTTCAAAACCGTGCTGCACAACAAAAGCCGGGCCATGCGGCAATTGCTCAATGGCCTGTCGTCCTCGGGCGCGGTGCGCATCGATGCCCGTGAAGTCGAGGGCACGGCCAACAACATGGTGATCGTGGTGACCTACTGGTTGAGTTTTGAATACGTTCAAAACCCACGCCAAGCCTTGGAAACTGGCAACGCCCAACAAGCCTTGTTGCGCGGCGCTCAACACGCCTTACAGGTGCTCGCGCCCTTCTTGGAAACCAGCCAACGCCAACACCTGCTGAGCCTGAGCGAAGCCTACGGCACAGCACCACCCACCCCATGACCGCCACCACCATTGACCCTGTGGAGGTGCGCGGCGCGTGCCCTCACGACTGCCCCGACACCTGCGCCCTGATCACCCGCGTCGAGGGCGGCGTGGCCGTGTCCGTGCGCGGCAACCCCGATCACCCGCGCACCGACGGTGTCTTGTGCACCAAGGTCTCGCGCTACGCCGAACGCACCCACCACACCGAGCGCCTGCTCACCCCGCTCAAACGCGTGGGCCCCAAAGGCAGCGGGCAGTTCATCCCAGTGAGTTGGGACGAAGCCATGCGCGACATCGCAGCGCGCTTGAGCAGCATCGCCGAGCGCGACCCCGAGGCCATCTTGCCCTACAGCTACGCCGGCACCATGGGTTTGGTCCAGGGCGAAGGCATGGCCGCCCGGTTCTTCCACGCCTTGGGGGCGTCGCAATTGGACCGCACGATTTGCGCCTCGGCCGGCGCCGAAGCGCTGACCCAAACCTTGGGCGGCAAACTCGGCATGCGCGTGCAGCACTTTGCCGAATCGAAACTGATCTTGATTTGGGGCAGCAACGCGATTGGCAGCAGCATCCACTTTTGGCGCGTCGCCCAAGAAGCCAAACGCCGCGGCGCGCGCTTGGTGTGCATCGACCCGCGGCGCAGCGAAACCGCCGACAAATGCCACGAACACATCGCGTTGCGACCCGGTACCGACGCGGCCTTGGCGCTGGCGCTCATGCACGAGCTCATCGTGCACGACTGGCTGGATCACGACTACATCGCACAGCACACACAGGGTTGGGATGCGTTGCGCGAGCGCGCCCTGCAGTGGCCGCCCGCCCGCGCGGCCGAGGTGTGCGGCGTTCCGGTGGAGCAGATTGAACGCTTGGCCCGCGACTACGGCACCACCCAACCCGCGGCCATCCGCTTGAACTACGGCATGCAACGCGTGCGCGGCGGCGGCAACGCCGTGCGCGCCATCGCGTGTTTGCCCGCTTTGATCGGCGCTTGGCGCCACCGCGCCGGTGGTTTGCTCCTCTCGGCCTCCAGCACCTTCCCCGTGCAGCGCAACGCCTTGGCGCGGCCCGACCTCTTGGGCGATCGCCGCCCGCGCACCATCAACATGAGCACGATCGGCGACGACCTCTTGCGCCCGAGCGGCCCCGACTTCGGCCCGGCCATCGAGGCCTTGATCGTCTACAACAGCAACC
>JBFZCK010000072.1:0-9373 GCA_041307965.1 Burkholderiales bacterium
GTCTTTGGCGAAGAATACACAGAAAAAAAGGCCCACGAATGGGCCTTTTTTAAGGGGGTGGTCGGAGCGGCGGGATTCGAACTCGCGACCCTCTGCTCCCAAAGCAGATGCGCTACCAGGCTGCGCTACGCTCCGACGAATCGATATTGTAACCGCACAAAAACAGGTTCTCGCCGAGTGACCAAAAAAACTGTACCCGTCAGGTTTTTGGCGTGGACGGTGCCCCAAAGAGCACGGCACGGGCGCGGTCGTCGGTCAGGGGTTTGCGGGCGCTGGCCAGCACCTCCACACCGCGCTGCACCGCAGGACGCTCGGCCACGCGGTCGAACCAGTCTTTGAGGTGGGGGTAATCGGCCCAGTCAATGCCCTGGTTTTGCCAGCTGCGCAACCAAGGGAACACCGCGATGTCGGCGATGCTGTATTCGTCGGCCGCGATGAAACGGTGCTGGCTCACCTGTTGGTTGAGCACACCGTACAAGCGCTTGGCCTCTTGGGTGTAGCGGTTCACCGCGTATTCGATTTTTTCGGGCGCATAGATGCGAAAGTGGTGCGCTTGGCCCAGCATGGGGCCCAAGCCGCCCATTTGGAACATGAGCCACTGCAGCACGTCGTAGCGCTCGCGCACGCCTTCGGGCAAGAAGCGGCCGGTTTTGCTGGCCAAGTACAACAAAATCGCGCCCGACTCAAACAAGGACATGGGTTGGCCGTCTGGCCCATCGCTGTCGACAATGGCGGGAATTTTGTTGTTCGGGCTGATGCGCAAGAACTCGGGCTTGAACTGGTCGCCCGTGCCGATGTTGATCGGGTGCACACGGTAAGGCAGGCCACACTCCTCGAGCATGATGTGGATTTTGTGTCCGTTGGGCGTGGGCCAGGTGTACAGGTCGATCATGGGGTGTCTCCAGGGTGGGTTCAGCGGTATTGGGGTGGACGCTTGTCCAAAAAGGCTTTCAGGCCTTCGGCGGCGTTGGGGTGCAGCAAGTTGCGCACAAAGTGGTCGCGCTCCGATCGCAATTGGGCGGTGAGCGTTTGTCCCGGGGTTTCGTTGATCAGCTCTTTGATGCTGGCCAAGGCCTGTGGGGAACGGGCGTTGAGTCGTTCGCACAGCGCCAGGGCTTCGCTCAGCGCTTCGCCCGGGTTGCTCAATTGGGTCACGACGCCCCATTGGTGCAAGCGATCGGCGCTCACGCGTTCGCCCGTCATGAGCAGGTGCGTGGCCGCAGCACGGGGCAGGGCGGCCAAGAGTTGCTGCGTGGCACCGCCATCGGGCGATAAACCCACGTTGCTGTGCGACATCACGAAGACGCTGTTGTGCGCGGCCACGAGCAGGTCGCAGGCCAAAGCCAGCGAAAACCCCGTGGCGGCACAGGCGCCTTCGACCGCGGCCACCACAGGCTTGGGGAAGGTTCGGATGGCCTCGATCCAGTTGTGGTGGCTCTCAATGTGTTGCAGGTTGTGCGTTGCGCCCAATTGGCGGTCTTCGTTGAGGGCGTGCAAATCGAGCCCCGCACAAAAGTGCAAGCCTTCGCCCGCGATCACCACGCTGCGGATATCGTCGCTGCTCTCGGCCACGCCCAAGGCTTCGACGGCGGCGGCGCAGACGGTGGCGTCCAAGGCGTTGTGGTGTTCGGGGTTGCTGATGGTCAGCACCAAGGTCTGGCCTTGGCTGTGGCTTTTCAAGCTGGCGCTCATCTTTGGAAGACCTCTGGGTTGACGATGTGGGTGGGTTGGCCACGGATGAAATTCATGACGTTGTCGAAAGCCGATCCCAAATACAGCTCGTAGCTGTCTTGTTCGACGTAGCCCAAATGTGGCGTGCAAATGCAGTTTTCCAAACGCAGCAAGGGATGACCTTGCAAGATGGGTTCGGACTCAAACACATCGATGGCCGCCAGGCCAGGGCAACCCCGGCTGAGGGCCAGCAGCAACGCCTCTGGGGCCAACAGTTCGGCGCGTGAAGTGTTCACCAACAACGCGGTGCGTTTCATCAGACCCAAATCCTCAGCGCTGATGCTCGCGTGTGTGCGCTCAGACAAGCGCAGGTGCAGGCTGAGAACGTCGGATTCGGCGAACAGTTGCTCTTTGCTGCTGAAGGTGCCGTGGCCATCGGCGCGGGCGCGCTCGCGCGAGGACTCGCTGCCCCAAATCACCACGCGCATGCCAAAGGCGCGACCGTATCCCGCCACCAAAGTGCCGATGCGGCCATAGCCCCAAATGCCCAGTGTTCGGCCTTGTAGGGCGACGCCCAAACCAAAGTTGGACGGCATGGAGGCGGCTTTGAGGCCCGATTGTTGCCATGCCCCGTGCTTGAGGTTGCCGATGTACTGGGGCAGGCGGCGCATGGCCGTCATGATCAAGGCCCAGGTGAGTTCGGCCGGTGCCACCGGCGACCCCACGCCTTCGGCCACGGCGATGCCCAGCTCGGTGCAGGCGGGCACATCGATGTGCGGGCCGACTCGACCGGTTTGGGCAATCAACTTGAGGTTGGGCAACTTGCTCAGCAGCAGCCGGTTGAGCGAGGTGCGTTCCCGAATCAAAACCAACACCTCGGCGTCTCGCAACCTAACCGCCAATTGGCCCATGCCTTTGACGGTGTTGGTGTGAACTTTCAGGCTGTGACCGTCAAGCTTGCTGGCACAAGCCAGCTTGCGCACCACGTCTTGGTAATCATCGAGAACAAAGATATTCATGACGCCCGATTGTGCCCTGTCTGGGGCAACGAGCGCCGGTTGAGGTCAGTGTTTGTCTTCGAGGGCGGCCAAGCGTTCCAGCTCAGCGCAGACGTCGTTGATGCGGCCCGAGAGCACCAAACGGGCGTCGGCGGCTGGGGTGGCGCTGGTGGCGTGGCTGAACCAGCGGCTCAGGCGTTTGCCCATGCCGCTGTGGTTGCGGGATGCGCCGACCTGCGGCTGCCAGCCTTCAATCAAGACCAAAGGGCTGCTCCAAGAGCGTGAGGGGGTGAGTAAATTCATGGCTGTCTCCGGGGTGTTCGAGGGGGTCAGTGTTGGAAGCCGTTGCGGATGAGGCCCACGGCGATGCCTTCGATGGCAAAGGGTTCGCCGGGCTCAACCACGATGGTTTTGTAGTCGGGGTTTTCGGCCAGCAATTCAATGGCGTGGGGGCGGCGCATGAAGCGCTTGACGGTGACGTCGTCGCCCAGCCGCGCCACGACGATTTGCCCGTTTTTCACGTCTTGGGTGGCGTGCACGGCCAAGAGGTCGCCGTCCATGATGCCGGCGTCGCGCATCGACATGCCGCGCACCTTGAGCAGATAATCCGGCTGGCGCGTGAACAGGCTGCGCTCGACGTGGTAGGTTTGGTCCACGTGCTCTTGGGCCAAGATGGGCGAGCCCGCCGCCACCCGTCCGATGAGGGGCAGCATGAGCTGAGATAGGCCGGCCAGTGGCAAACTGAGTTGGCGGTCTCGGGCGTCGTTGATGGTTTGCAGGTCTTGGCTGCGCAAGCGAATACCGCGCGAGGTGCCGCTCACGAGCTCGATGGCGCCTTTGCGTGCGAGGGCTTGGAGGTGTTCTTCGGCGGCGTTGGCCGACTTGAAGCCCAGCTCTTGGGCAATTTCGGCGCGGGTGGGGGGCGCACCGGTGCGCGCGATGCTCGTTTGGATCAGTTGCAGAATTTGCGACTGGCGGGCGGTCAGTTTGAGCGTGCTGTCGGTCATGGGATGGGCCTTTGGGCTGTTTGTTTATCCAGTCACTGTATTTTTCACCAGTTTTGAGGGTTTGGCAAGTGTTTGATGCAAAAAAAATGGCCGCCGTGGCCCCAGCACCCCGCAGCACCGTCGTGCTGGGCATGGGCGGCACGATCGCTGGGCGCGCCGCCGCCGCCAGCGACACCGTGGGCTATGTGGCCGGCCAAGTGCCGGTGGCCGAGCTGCTCTCGGGTTTGGGCAGCGACCCCTTGCCCCCGCTCTTATCAGAGCAAGTCGCGCAAATCGACAGCAAAGACATGGGCCACGCCCATTGGCAAACCCTGGCGCAGCGATGCACGCACTGGCTGGCGCAGGACGATGTGTGCAGCGTGGTCATCACCCACGGCACCGACACCTTGGAGGAGACCGCTTGGTTTTTGCAGCAAGTCCTGCACACCCACAAGCCTGTGGTCTTGACCTGCGCCATGCGCCCGGCCACCGCGGTGCTGCAAGACGGCCCACAAAACCTGTTGGACGCCGTGACCGTGTCGCGCGACCCACAAGCGCGCGGCGTCTTGGTGGTGGCTGCGGGCACGGTGCACAGCCCCTTGCACGTGCAAAAAGAACACCCTTACCGTTTGGACGCGTTCTCGTCCGGCCCCAGCGGCCCGCTGGCTTGGGTGGAGTCGGGGTGTGTGCGTTGGTCATCCTTACCCAACGCCAGCCAGCCCCATGCCCACTCGGCCACCGCCATGTCGCGGCCCGTTGACCAATGGCCTTGGGTGGCGGTCGTGAGCAGCCACGCTGGCGCGGACCCGCGCCAAATTGAGGCCTGCGTGAGCGCTGGCGTTCAAGGCCTGGTTGTGGCCGGCACCGGCAACGGCACCCTGCACACGGCTTGGCTCAACGCCTTGCACGCCGCCGCCCAAAAAGGCGTGGCTTTGCGTTTGTGCACCCGCTGCGCCCACGGCCCCATCGTGGGAGACCACACGGCGCTGCCCTGTGCGCCGCGTGAACTCAACGCCTTTAAGGCGCGCGTGAGTTTGATGCTCGATTTGATGGTGTGACGGTTAGGCTCACGCCAAGAAAAAAGCCCCGCACTGCGGGGCTTTTGTTTGAGCGCAGGTGACTCAGGCGCTCAAGGCGGCCATGGCACGTGCGGTGATGGCTTCCACGCTGCCCGTGCCGCTGATGGCGCGGTATTGGGGGGCGGTGGCGGTGTCGTTTTGGGCCCAGTTGGCGTAGTAGTCGACCAAGGGGCGTGTTTGGGCGCTGTAAACCTCCAAGCGCTTGAGCACGGTTTCTTCTTGGTCGTCGGGGCGCTGAACCAGGGGCTCGCCGGTGACGTCGTCTTGGCCTTCGACCTTGGGTGGGTTGAATTTGACGTGGTAGGTGCGGCCCGAGGCGGGGTGTGAGCGGCGTCCGCTCATGCGCTCGACGATGGCGTCAAACGGCACGTCGATTTCGAGCACGTAGTCGAGCTTGACGCCAGCGGCTTTCATGGCATCGGCTTGTGGGATGGTGCGGGGGAAGCCATCGAACAAAAAGCCTTTGGCGCAATCGGCTTGGGCGATGCGTTCTTTGACGAGGTTGATGATGAGGTCGTCGCTGACCAAGCCGCCGGACTCCATCACGGCTTTGGCTTGCAGGCCCAGTGGGGTGCCGGCTTTGACGGCTGCGCGCAGCATGTCGCCAGTGGAAATTTGGGGGATGCCGTACTTCTGGCAGATGAAGGTGGCTTGTGTGCCTTTGCCAGCGCCGGGTGCGCCCAACAGAATCAGTCTCATCGTCGTCCTTTACAGATTTCTAGGGCCCAAAGCCGTGACGGTTTGGGCGCGAGTGCCAGCCCCGGGTGTTGGGTACCGGGGGCTGTATATGAGGATAGCACGTGACCCCCTGACTCAGGCTTACAAAGTCGACGCCCAATGGGTTCGAACGCGTGCCAAATCGTCTGGGGTGTCCACGCCTGCGGCGGGGGTGTGCTCGGTGATGTGAACCGCGATGCGCTCACCGTGCCAAAGCACGCGCAGCTGCTCCAGCGATTCGGTCAACTCCAAAGGGGCTGGGCTCAGGCGTGGGAATTGGCGCAGGAAGCCCGCGCGGTAACCGTAAATGCCCACGTGGCGCAGCGGCGCGGGTTGGGGCAAGTGGGTGTTGTTGGCCTGGCCGAGGTCGGCCGGCATGGTGTCGCGCGGCCAAGGCATGGGCGCGCGGCTGAAGTAGAGCGCGGTGTGGCGTGCGTCCGTCACCACCTTGACCACATTGGGGTTGAGGAACTCGCCCATGTGGGCGATGGGGTGCGCGGCGGTGCTCATCACGCAGTCGCCGCGGCGTTGCAACTCGTGCGCCACGGCGTTGATCAAAGCTGGGTCGATCAGCGGTTCGTCACCTTGCACATTGACCACCAAGGCCTCATCGCCCAACCCTAGCCGGTCGCAGGCTTCAGCCAATCGGTCGCTGCCCGAGACGTGGTCCACGCGGGTGAGGATGGCCTCAATGCCGTGCGCTTGGCAAGCTTGCACGATGCGCTCATCGTCGGCCGCCACCACGCAGCGCTGGGCGGCGCTGCGCTGTGCTTGCTGGGCCACGCGCACCACCATGGGCGCGCCACCGATGTCGGCCAAGGGCTTGTTGGGCAAGCGGCTCGACGCCATGCGCGCCGGGATCAGCACGGTGAAGGCGCTTGGGAACGCGGTGCTCATGTGGCCGAGGGCTTGGCCAGCCGTTCAGCTTCTGCTTCGGTGATCACGCGCGCTTCGTGTTCCAGCAAGATCGGAATGCCGTCGCGAATGGGGTAGGCCAAGCGAGCACTGCGCGAGAGCCATTCTTGGCGTTCGCGGTCCAGTGTCAGTGGCCCTTTGGTGACGGGGCAAACCAGCAGTTCGGTGAGTTGGGTGTCCATGGTCTTCATCATAGTCGGGGTGGCAGACGGGCGATGACGGCATCGGTCCAGTCGCGCGCGCTGTGGAGCACCAAGGGCACGCGCCAAACGCGACCCAGATGGATGCCCGGTACGGCAAAGAGCTTGACCGCGTCTTTGTCGGTGCACAGCAGGGGGGTGTCGTGGGAAGCCCATGCGGCGTAGTCGTCCATGCGGGCGTGATCGGGCAGGGCGTGGCTGCTCAAAGCCGTGAGCCCGCCTTGGCGCAACATGTCAAAAAACACCTCTGGCCGGGCCACGCCCGCGACCGCCGTGATGGGGGTGTTGCCCCAATCCGCCCAAGCGGTGGTTTCACCCAAGCCGTTGATGGCCCATGGGCTGAGCGATCGGGTGGCTACAAACCGCGGCAGGCCGGGTGGCATGGGGCATTCGGCCGAGGGCTGGTGTTTGGGGCGCTGGTGCAGCACCAAGCTGGGCCAGTTTTGAGGAGCCGGTGGCCAAGGCTCGCGCAGCAAACCTGCCGGCAGCAACCAGCCGTTGCCCACGCCGCGGTCGTCCATCACCACCACGCTCACGTCGCGGTGCAAGGCCCAGTGCTGCAGGCCGTCGTCGGTGAGCACCACGTTGACCTCGGGGTGGGCCAGGCGCAAGGCACGCCCCGCATCGATACGTCGCTGGGCGACAAAGACCGGTGCGCCCGTGGCGCGCTGAATTTGCAAAGGTTCGTCGCCCACGTCGCGGGCGAGGCTGTTGGCCAAGACGGGCAGCGGCGTTGGGCTGGGCGCTCGACCGTGACCGCGGCTGATCACCCCCGGCGTCCAGCCAGCTTCACGCAGGGCTTGGAGCAAAGCGATGACGGCCGGTGTTTTGCCCGCACCACCCACGACCACGTTGCCCACCACGATGACCGGCACGTCCAGTCGTTCGGTGCGAAGCCAGCCCCAGCGGTGGGCCGTGCGTTGGATGCTGACGGCGGTGCCGTAGAGCCAAGACAAGGGGCGAAGGAGCCATGCCACGAGGCCTTGGCGCATGGCCATGGCTTGCCAAGCGCTGGCTCGCGAGGCGCGACGTTCAGCGCCCATTGCTCGGTTGTTGGGTGGCAAAAGCCAGCTGGCCCAAGCCAGCACGGCGTGCCGCGTCCATCACTGCGATCACCGATTGGTGACTCGCCGCCGCGTCGGCGTTGATGACCACGATGGTGTTCGCTTGGTTGCCCGCCGCCGCCCTAAGGGCTTGTGTCAGAACGCCCACTTGGGTGCTGGGCAGGACCTGGTCGTTGACCATGTAACGACCATCTCGCCCCACCGCCACCGTCACCGATTGGGGTTTGTCTTTGGGTGCGTTGGCTTGTGCACTGGGTAGATTGATGCTCAGCTCTGTGAACTGGCTGTAGGTGGTGGTCATGACCAAAAAGATCACGATCACCAACAAGATGTCGATGAAGGGGATCAGGTTGATGTCGGGCTCGTCCCGACTGGCGGTGCGAAAGTCCATGGCCAGCTCAGCGACGCAGGGTCAACAGGTGGCGCGCAAAACGGTCGGCGGCAATTTCCATGTCGAGCAAGTAAGCGTCAACGCGGGCGCGAAATAAGCGCCAAAACATGAGCGCGGGAATGGCCACGATCAAGCCAAACGCGGTGTTGTAGAGCGCAATCGCGATACCGTTGGCGAGTTGAGCGGGGTTGGTGGTACCCACGCTCAAGCCCGCACTGCCTTGAGAAGCAAAGATCTCAATCATGCCGATGACCGTGCCCAACAGACCAATGAGGGGTGCGGCCGAGGCAATGGTGGCCAAGGCGCCCAGGTAGCGCTGCAGTTGAGCGGCCGCTTGGCGACCCGCGTTTTGCAGGCTGGCGCGCAAGTCGTCTTCGCTGATGTGCGGTGTGTTGCCCAAAGCCATCAGGCCACTGGCGAGCACCTCACCGAGCACCGAGTTGTGCTGCAACTGCTCAATCACCTCGCGTTTGGGCAAGCCGCGTTGCGAGACCAAAATGGCCTCTTCAAGCAGCTGGGGTGGTGCTACTTTGCGTGTTTGTAGGCTCAAAAAACGCTCAATGACCAAGGCCACGCCAATGATGGAACAGGCGATCAATGGCCAAATGGGCCAGCCTGCGGCTTGTATGATGGACAGCACTCAACAACTCCCGTTTTGGCACTCCGCGTGCGCAATGTATCGATCGAAGATTATCGCTGACTTCATTTCACACGCTGGAACCAACCGGGGCAAATTCGTCCACAGTTTTTGTGGATAACTTTGTGCAAAACCCCCGATGGCGATTTGTCTTCTCTCGCAAAATATCAGTTTCGACACTTTGATGAAAAAACCGGCAAGAAAAAAAGCTTTGGAATCAAAGCCCATTGGCACACAGCGCCCACGCTGTTGGGCGCTTGTCACAGCCTTGATGAATCAAGGCCCGTGTGGATATCTTGCGTCGGAGAGCCGCATTGTTTGAGGCTTCTTCCTTCGAAAAGCCCGCCCAGTCTGAGCGCGTGTGGGGTGTGGGGCCGCTCATGCGCGCCATTGCGGACACCCTGTCGGCACGCTTCAACCCGGTCAAGGTCGAGGGTGAGATTTCGGGGTTTTCACGTGCCGCCAGCGGCCATTGTTATTTCTCGCTCAAGGACGACAGCGGGCAAATCCGCTGCGCCATGTTCCGGCGCAGCGCCGATCAACTCGGCTTTGTGCCGCGCGACGGCCAGCGGGTGCAAGCCAGCGGCAAACTCGATGTGTACGGCCCACGCGGTGACTTGCAGCTCATCGTGGAGCGGCTGGACGTGGCCGGGCAGGGCACTTGGTACGAACGCTTCCTGCGTTTGAAGGCCCAGCTCGAGGCCGAGGGCTTGTT
>JBFZCK010000073.1:0-2844 GCA_041307965.1 Burkholderiales bacterium
AGAGTTACCCTGAAGCCATGGCTTGGTACCGCAAAGCCGCTGAGCAGAAGCTGCCGCAAGCGCAATTCAACATCGGAACGCTGTACTTCTATGGCTATGGCGTGGAGAAAAACCTGCGCGAGGCCCTGACTTGGTTCCGCTTGGCTGCCGCGCAACAACTGCGCGAGGCCGAGTACATGATGGGTTTGGCGAATTTTGAAGGGCAGGGCGTTCGGGTCGACCCTAGAGCTGCCTTGGACTGGTTTCACAAAGCCGCCTTGCAAGGTCACACCGGCGCTCAGCTGATGGCCGGCCAAAGTTACCTGGGTGCCAACGGCGGCTCGGTGGACGAAACCAAGGCGTTTGTGTGGGGCGAAGTGGCCTTGGCCAACGGCATGCCCGATGGTGCGATGGTGCGCGACTACGCGTCCTACAAACTCGCGGCCCGCGACCTGCCGGGCCTGCGCAGCCAAGCTCAGCGCTGCTTGCAAAGCCTGTACAAAGACTGCCCAAAACGCTGAAAGCCACGGCTGACGTGGCTTGGCGGGGTGTCGGAAAGCCGCCAATATAAGCTGGCACGTTGATTGCTTTGTGGGGTGTATGTACCACCTCAAGGCAACAGCGTGAAACCTCAAGACCCAACCCTGTGTCAAGCGATTTGGCTCGACCCGGCTGCAGCCCTGCAGTCGGTGGAGCAGTCGCAATTGGCCGCGGCCGGCTGGAGCGTGTCGACCGTCCACACCCTCGATGAACTCTTCGTGCAAGCGCCCACAGCACACGCCGTCGTGCTGCGCTTGCGCTTTGACGACGCCATCCTGCGTTCGGTCCAAGAGCAACTGGCCACGGTAGCACCGCAGTGTGTGGTGGTCTGCCGTCTCGACGCCGAAGCGCTGGACTTGGCGGTTCGTGTCACCCAGCTGGGCGTGACCCACGTGGTGTCGGCCCAAGACTGGAACACCAGCACCTGGCGCCAACTGGCCCAACGCATTCAAAGCAAACCCGCCAGCGTCAGCGCAGCCAAGCCCCATGCGGCACCGGTGCGCAGCGCGGTGTTCGTGGACCCATCCAGCCAAAAACTCTTGGCCTTGGCTCAGCGCGTGGCGCAAGCCGAAGTCACCGCACTGTTGGTGGGCCCCACGGGCGCCGGCAAAGAGGTGTTGGCTCGCGTGTTGCACGAGGCTTCCCCCCGAGCACGCGGTCCATTCGTTGGCTTGAACTGCGCGGCCATGCCCGAGCAGTTGATCGAAGACTTGCTGTTTGGTCACGACAAAGGCGCCTTCACCGGAGCCCACCGCGATCACAAAGGTCTGTTTGAACAAGCCCAAGGCGGCACGATCTTCTTGGACGAGATCGGTGAAATGCCCTTGCACCTGCAAGCGAAGTTGCTGCGCGTGTTGCAAGAGCGCGAACTGACCCGTTTGGGCGGCCAAGGCACGATGCCCTTGGACGTCCGTGTGGTGGCCGCGACCAACAAAGACCTGCGCCGCGCCATCGCCGACAAAGAATTCCGCGAAGACCTGTATTACCGCTTGGCCACCTTCCAGCTGCGCTTGTTGCCTTTGGCCGATCGCCCTGGCGACATCGTGCCCTTGGCCTTGCAATGTTTGAACGAACACAGCAAGACCCCCACGCCGTGGCAGATCAGCCCTGAGGCGCAAGCCCAGCTGCTGCAATACCCTTGGCCTGGCAACGTGCGCGAGTTGCACAACGTCATGCGCCGCGCCATGGTCTTGGCCACCCAGCCCGTCATCACCCCCGATCAACTGATGTTTGACGAGTGGCAGAGCGACATGGCCATCGACGTTCAACCGCAAGCCGCCCAGGTCTTGATGGCCAGCCAACAAGCCATGTTGGCCCTGCCTGACAACCACCGCGAGCCGATCTTTGGCACCACGGCATTTCCCTCCAGCGCCGGTCTGTCCAGCGCCGTCAAAACCAGCGAACAGCAGATGATTCTGGCGGCCTTGGCCGCCACCCGCAGCCGCAACGAAGCCGCCGAGCGTTTGGGCATCAGCCCACGTACCCTGCGCTACAAGTTGGCGCAGCTGCGTGAGCGCGGCGTTTCCTTGGCCGCTTGCTGAACACCGACACACAGGGGACTCACATGATTGAAAAAGCCACCTCTTTTGCCAACATCCAGTCGATGTTGGAAACCATGCGCCAGGCTCAAGCCCAGGCGGCATCGGGCGCAGGCCTTCACCGTGTGGAACCCAACGGTCCCTCCGAGCGTCCCGGCTTTGCCGAGATGGTTCGCGGTGCGGTGGCCGATGTCAACCAATTGCAAACCCAGTCGCGCGACATGCAGGCGGGTTTTGAACGGGGCGAAGTGCCCCTGACCGATGTGGTCTTGGGCATGCAGAAATCCTCACTGGCCTTTGAAGCCACGCTGCAAATCCGTAACAAAGTGCTCAAAGCGTACGAAGACGTTTTGAACATGCCGGTGTGATGCACCTTTAACTCAAAGCGAACACGACGATGTCTACTGCAACCGCCACCATGAACCCCGGCATGGCCATGGGCAATGCCCCCGCAGCCCCTGCGGGTTCCAGCGCCTTGAGCACCACCAACGGCAACTTGCCGGCCACCACCGACGCCGGCGCTGCACCCGCAGAGCTCAGCATCCAGGACCAGATCCGCAAGGTGGTGATGCAGCCGGCGGTGCGAAAAGCTTTGCCCGCCATCGTGACCCTGTTTGTGCTGATCATCTTTGGCCTGACCTATGGCTGGATGCAATCCACGCCTTACCGCCCAGTCATGCCAGGTTTGAGCGCAGCCGACCAACAAGAAGCCTTGGAGGCCCTGAAAGCCGCCGACTTCAAGCCACAAATTGACCCGACCAACGGCCAGTTGTCGGTACCACAGAAC
>JBFZCK010000074.1:0-5754 GCA_041307965.1 Burkholderiales bacterium
ATCGCTTGGAATTTGCGGTCACGGCCTTGCTTGGCCGAACCACCGGCGGAGTCGCCCTCCACGATGTAGATCTCGCACATCGCCGGGTCTTTTTCTTGGCAGTCGGCCAGCTTGCCGGGCAAGCCCATGCCGTCGAGCACGCCTTTGCGGCGCGTCATCTCGCGGGCTTTGCGGGCGGCTTCGCGGGCGCGAGCGGCTTCGATGATCTTGCCGCAAATGATCTTGGCGTCGTTCGGTTTTTCTTGCAGGTAGTCCGACAACAAACGCGCCACCACGTCTTCCACCGGGCCGCGCACTTCGCTGCTCACCAGCTTGTCTTTGGTCTGGCTTGAGAACTTGGGCTCGGGCACCTTGACGCTGAGCACGCAGCACAGGCCTTCGCGCATGTCGTCACCGGTGACTTCGACCTTCGCTTTTTTGGCCAGCTCGTTTTCTTCGATGTATTTGTTGATGACGCGGGTCATGGCCGCGCGCAAGCCGGTCAAGTGTGTGCCGCCGTCGCGCTGGGGAATGTTGTTGGTGAAGCACAGCACTTGCTCGTTGTAGCCGCTGTTCCACTGCATGGCCACTTCAACGCCGATGTTGGTGCCTTGGTCGCTTTGGCGGTCGCCCAGCGCGTGGAACACGTTGGGGTGCAAAACGGTTTTGCCTTTGTTGATGAAGTTCACAAAGCCTTGGACGCCACCGGCGCCCGAGAAGTCGTCTTCTTTGCCGCTGCGCTCGTCCTTGAGGCGGATGCGCACGCCGTTGTTCAAGAAGCTCAGCTCGCGCAAGCGCTTGGCCAAGATCTCGTAGTGAAAGTCGTTGTTCTCTTTGAAGATCTCGGTGTCGGGCAAGAAGTGCACTTCGGTGCCGCGCTTCTCGGTCTCACCAATCACGCGCATGGGCGAGACTTCCACACCACCCACGGTTTCGAGCAAACGGTTTTGCACAAAGCCGCGAGCGAATTCGATTTGGTGAACCTTGCCTTCGCGGCGCACGGTCAAGCGCAAGAAGATGGACAGCGCGTTCACACACGACACACCCACGCCGTGCAAACCGCCCGAGACCTTGTAGCTGTTCTGGTTGAACTTGCCGCCCGCGTGCAGTTCGGTCAAAGCGATCTCGGCGGCCGAGCGCTTGGGCTCGTGCTTGTCGTCCATCTTCACGCCGGTGGGGATGCCGCGGCCGTTGTCCACCACGCTGATGGAGTTGTCGGAGTGGATGGTCACCAAGATGTCGTCGCAGTGGCCGGCCAACGCTTCGTCGATGGAGTTGTCCACGACCTCAAACACCAAGTGGTGCAAGCCCGTGCCGTCGGACGTGTCGCCGATGTACATGCCGGGGCGCTTGCGCACCGCTTCCAGGCCTTCGAGAATTTGGATCGCGCCTTCGCCGTAACCTTCGCTGGCACCGGCTTGGTGGGCGTCGATGGTGGGCTGAAAGTTGGAGCTGTCGGCGTCGGCTGCGCCGGTGTTGACGGCGTCGTTGTTCTGGTTGGCTTCGGACATGTTGGCTTTTCTCTGATGCTGTAAAAACGCCAAACCCGCTGGGCAGCGGGTTGGCAAGTTCTTCTGGGGGCTGTTCGCTTAAATGCGCATGGGCATGACAACGTACTTGAAAGCGCTGTCTTCGGGGTTGGTCACCAGCGCGGAGCTGTTGCCGTCGGACAGTTCGATGCGCACCATGTCTTGCGACATGTTTTGCAAAGCGTCGATCAGGTAAGTGACGTTAAAACCGATTTCGATGGCGTCGCCGCCGTAGTCGATGTCGAGCTCGTCCACCGCCTCTTCCAGCTCGGCGTTGCTCGAAGCCACGCGCAAAGTGCCGGGCTCCAGGTTCAGGCGCACGCCTTTGAACTTGTCGCTGGTCATGATGGCGGTGCGCTGCAAGGAAGCGAGCAACGGCACGCGGCCCAGGGTGACGATGTTTTTGTGGTTCTTGGGGATGACGCGGTTGTAGTCGGGGAACTTGCCCTCGACCAGCTTGGTCACGAACTCCATGCCGTCAAACGAGAAGCGAGCTTGGTTGGCGGCGAACTGCATCTCGATGGCGCCGTCTTTGTCGGACAAGAGGCGCTGGAGTTCCAGCACGGTTTTGCGCGGCAAGATGACTTCTTGTTTGGGCACGTCCACGTCGAGCGTGGCCGACGAAAACGCCAAGCGGTGACCGTCGGTGGCCACGAGCGAGAGCTGCTTGCCTTCGGCGACGAACAAGATGCCGTTGAGGTAGTAACGGATGTCGTGCACGGCCATCGAGAACGAGACTTGGCTGACCAAGCTCTTCAAGGTTTTTTGCGGCACGCTGAACACAGGGCCGAAGCTGGGCGACTCTTGCACCAGGGGGAAGTCTTCGGCGGGCATGCTTTGCAGCGTGAAGCGGCTCTTGCCGCCTTTGAGGATGAGCTTGCCACCGGTGTTTTCCAGGCTGACGGTTTGGTCGGCTGGCATGGTGCGCAGGATGTCGATGAGTTTGCGCGCGCCCAAGGTGGTGGCGAAGTTGCCTTCGTCGCCCGCGAGTTCGGCGTTGGTGCGGATTTGGATTTCCAAGTCGCTGGTGGTCAGCTGCACTTGCGAGCCGGTTTTGCGCAACAAGACGTTGGCCAAGATCGGCAGGGTGTGACGACGCTCAACAATGCCCGCGACCGATTGCATGGCGGCGAGGATTTTGTCTTGGGTCGATTTGAAAACGATCATGTCTCGGGCTCTTTCGTTTGAGGTGGGCAAACAGCTGGTATTTTCGCTTGTTTTGGGGGTGTTTTTTGCGGGTCTGTCAGTTATCGGGCCGTATTTGCGACCCGTGTGCAACAGTGCGCAGGTTTAGCCTTTGAGCGTCTGTTCCAGCACGTGCAGTTGTTGGTTGAGTTCGGTGTTGGTTTGGCGCTCGGCCGAGATTTTCCGGACCGCGTGGAGCACCGTGGTGTGGTCGCGGCCGCCGAAGAGCTCGCCGATCTCGGGCAAGCTTTTTTGCGTCAGTTCTTTGGCCAAAAACATGGCGATCTGGCGCGGTCGGGCGATGCTGGCTGGGCGCTTCTTGCTGTACATGTCGGCGACTTTGATCTTGTAATAGTCGGCCGTGGTTTTTTGGATGTTTTCGACGCTGATCTGGCGGTTTTGAATGGACAAGAGGTCTTTTAGCGCATCTCGGGCCAATTGGATGGAGATTTCCTTTTGGTTGAAACGAGAATAGGCCAAGATCTTGCGCAGGGCGCCTTCGAGCTCGCGAACGTTTGAACGCACGTGTTTGGCAACGAAAAAGGCGACTTCTTCGGGCAAATGCGTGTTTTCAACCACCGCCTTGTTGATCAGGATGGCCACGCGCATTTCCAACTCGGGCGGCTCGATGGCCACGGTCAGGCCGGAGTCGAAGCGCGAGACCAAGCGTTCGTGGATGTCGGCCAGGCCTTTGGGGTAGGTGTCGCTGGTCAGCACGATGTGGCTCTTGCGGGCCAGCAGCGCTTCAAAGGCGTTGAAGAACTCTTCTTGGGTGCGTTCTTTGTTGGCGAAGAACTGCACATCGTCAATCAGCAGCAAATCGAGCGAGTGGTAGCGCTCTTTGAACTCGTCAAAGGTCTTGCGTTGGTAGGCTTTGACCACATCCGAGACGAACTGCTCGGCGTGGATGTAGAGAACTTTGGCTTTTGGGCGGTCGGCCAGCAAATGGTTGCCGATGGCGTGCATCAAGTGTGTCTTGCCCAAGCCGACGCCGCCGTAGATGAACAGCGGGTTGTAGAGCTGCCCCAAGCTGCCGGCCACGTGCATGGCCGCGGCGCGCGCCATGCGGTTGGCTGTGCCTTCAACCAGGGTGGAAAAGGTGAGCGCGGGGTTCAGGCGCGACTTCGGGCCGCCGCTGTTGGCCGCGGCCACGGGGGCGACGTCGGGCAACTCAGACAACAGGTCGTCGGTGACGACCGGTGTGCGGGGTGTTGATTTGGCGGCACCTTCGCGGTTAGCAAGCGCTAACTCCACGGCCACGGGGTGGTCGGCCAGGTTGCTCAAGGTTTCGCTGATGCGGTTGACGTACTGGGTGCGGACCCAGTCCATTTTGAAGCGGTTGGCCACCTGAATGGTGACTTGGCTCGCGTCGTCCGACACCTGCGCCACGAGGGGGCGGATCCAGGTGTTGAACTGCTGTTCGGGGATGTCTTGGGCCAAAACGTCGA
The DNA here is from genome assembly GCA_041307965.1 of Burkholderiales bacterium. Taxonomy (GTDB): domain Bacteria; phylum Pseudomonadota; class Gammaproteobacteria; order Burkholderiales; family Burkholderiaceae_C; genus Hydrogenophaga. The sequence continues at coordinate 4,142 of JBFZCK010000074.1, forward strand.
GGCAGGCTTGCCACAAATCGGGCGCTGCGTCGCTCTGGGGGATGGGGGTGTTGCCCTCGCTCATGTCGGGTACCGGTGTTCTTAAAATTGTGGATAAATCGCTTTGGGCAAGCAACCCATTGTAGTCCGTACGGTAAGTTATCCACAAGCTGAGAAGGCCTAGGGAAGTCCCTAAATGACGAATTTCGCATTTTGGAGGTGATGCTGATGCTGTTTGCGCCAAGTACTTGCCAGCACGGTGTTTTTTTTGCGATAATCTCGGGTTCTTTGTCTGATTCAGAAGACCCATCATGAAACGCACTTACCAGCCCTCCAAAATTCGCCGCGCCCGTACCCACGGTTTCCTCGTTCGCATGAAAACCCGTGGTGGCCGTGCTGTGATCAACGCACGTCGCGCCAAGGGCCGCAAGCGCCTGGCCGTCTAAGCGGGTTCGCCGTGCGCGGGACGCAGACCTACCGCTGCGCCCGCAACCGTTCCAAGCCTGAGGCGTACCGGTGACCCATCGCATCACGTCTCGGCTTCAGTTCCAAGCCGTCATGGCGGGACAGACCGTGGCCAAAACCCCCCACTTCGCATTGCACAGCGCGCCGCTTTCGGGCCAACACGCCGGGCACGACTTGTTTCCACACGTCGGTGCATGGTTGGGTGTGGTCTTGCCCAAACGGTGGGCCAAGCGCGCGGTGACGCGAAACGCTTTGCGCCGCCAAATTTACGAAGTGAACCGTTCGCTGCCCGCGCCTTTGCCGGACAAAGCGTGGGTGGTGCGTTTGCGCAGCGAATTCAACCGCCAGCAGTTCATCAGCGCCACATCGCCGGCGTTGAAAGCCGCCGCGCGCGCCGAGCTGCAGCAGTTGTTTGCCCAACTCAAGCGCCAAGGTGCCGCCCATGTTTGAATGGCCGCGTCGCTTCATGGTGGGCTTCATCAAGGTCTACCGCCTGTTGCTCAGCCCATGGTTGGGCAACAGCTGCCGCTTTGAGCCCACGTGTTCGGTTTACGCCATCGAAGCCATGGAGCGCCACGGCGCGGCCGTGGGTTCTTATTTGATGGTGCACCGTTTGGTGCGTTGCAACCCTTGGTGCCAAGGTGGTTGTGATCCGGTGCCCAGCCAGACTTTGTTTTCCCGTTTTATTTCCAACTCCTCAGAAAAGAAGCCGTCATGAGTGACATTCGTCGATCGATCCTGTGGGTGATTTTTGGTTTGTCGATGGTCCTGATCTGGGACAAATGGCAGATTCACAACGGTCAGCCACCCTTCTTCTTTGGGTCTTCCCAAACCACGCCCGCTGCGGCCAAGGCCCCCGCTGCCGCGGCAGGTGCATTGCCACAAGCCACCGGGGCTTCGTCGGCCAGCGCGCCCGCTGGCGGCGAATCGGCAGCGCCGGTGCAGACCTTTGAGGTCACCACCGACGTTTACCGTTTGGTGTTCAGCAGCGAAGGCGGCTCTTTGGTTGGCGCACAGCTCTTGGACCACGCAGCCATCACGGGCGTGGACAAAGGCGAGAAGGTCGACCCCTTGACGCTCTTGCAGCAAGCCGGCGACAAAACCTATGTGGTGCAAACCGGTTTGATCGGTGGTGTGTTCCCCAACCACAAAACCGCCATGCGCTGGAC
>JBFZCK010000075.1:0-4212 GCA_041307965.1 Burkholderiales bacterium
CCGCCGTGGCCGAGGCCGACCCCGCTGATAGAATCGTGGTCTTCGGCTCGTTCTTTACCGTGGGCGGTGTGCTGCACGACGGCGTCCCCCGTTTGGCAGCCAAACATGTGGCGTCTTGACCCCTTTTAAAACCTCACCATGTTTAAAAAAGCATCCCCCAAAACCGGCAATCCCACCCCCAACCTCGATGACGTCCGGCGCCAGTCGCGCCACCGTTTGATCGGCGCTTCGCTGTTGGTGGTGGTGGCGGTGGTCGGCTTCCCCATGGTGTTCGACACCCAGCCGCGCCGCATCCCGGTGGACTTGCCCATTCACATCCCAGCCCAGCCCGCGGTGTCGCCCTTGACCCCCGTGGCCGCAGCCCCGTCGGTCACCGACGCCGCCCCGGCCGCCGAACCGGCCCCAGCGCCGGCACCGGCTGTTGTGGCTCCCGTCAAACCGGTGGCCAAACCCGCAGAGAAACCCGCAACCAAACCTGCAGCCAAACCACCGGCCAAAGCGGCTGCGCCGGCCGCCACAGCCAAAGCACCTGCCAAGCCCGATGCCAAGGGCGAGCGTTTTGTGGTTCAGGTCGGTGCTTATGCCGATGTCGCCAGCGCTCGGGTGGTTCGCCAAAAGATCGAACGTGCGGGCCTTAAAACCTACACCCAAGTGGCCAAAACGCAGCAGGGCAATCGCACCCGCGTGCGCTTGGGCCCCTTCAACAGCCGGGCCGAGGCCGAGCGGGCCGCTCAAAAAATCAAGTCACTGGGCCTCACGCCCAGCATCTTGACGCTCTGAGTCGGACGCCCCCATGGACATCGGTTGGCTCGATTGGACCCTCTGGGCCGTCTTGGCGTTTTCGGTGGTGCTGGGGGCTTTGCGCGGTTTGGTTCGTGAAGTCATCTCCTTGGCCGCCTGGGTCTTGGCCTTTGTGTGGGCCCAAGTTCACGCCGAAACCGTGGCCGCTTGGTTGCCCGAGGGCGTGTCGATCCCGGTGGTGCGATTGGCCGCGGGTTTTGCTTTGATTTTTATTGGCGTGGCGGTGGCGGGTGCCTTGTTGGCTTGGCTCTTGGGCCGTTTTTTGCAAGCCGTGGGCCTGCGTCCGATCGACCGCATCTTGGGTGCGGGCTTTGGACTGGCCCGTGGCGCGGTGTTGCTTTTGGGTGTGACGCTGGTGGTCGTGGCCTTGGGTGTTCAAACGCAACCCGTGTGGGCAGCGTCCGAAACGGCCATGCTGCTCACCGATGGCTTGCACGCGCTCAAACCTTTGTTGCCCGGCGCCTTGGCCGAGTACATCCCCTGAATTTTTGAGGATCTTCAACCATGTGTGGAATCGTCGGCGTTGTCAACAACGCACCTGTGAACCAGCTCATTTACGACGCCTTGTTGCTCTTGCAACACCGCGGCCAAGACGCGGCGGGCATCGTCACCGAGCAGGGCAACAAGTTCTACATGCACAAGGCCAAGGGCATGGTGCGAGACGTCTTCCGCACCCGCAACATGCGCGCCTTGCCCGGCAACTTTGGCTTGGGCCAAGTGCGCTACCCCACGGCAGGCAACGCCTTCAGCGAAGAAGAGGCGCAGCCCTTTTACGTCAACGCGCCCTTTGGTTTGGTCTTGGTGCACAACGGCAACCTGACCAACGCCCACGCGCTCAAGCAAGAAATCTTCGAGACCGACCACCGCCACATCAACACCGACAGCGACTCCGAAGTCCTGCTCAACGTCTTGGCGCACGAGTTGGAAAAGGTCACCCGCGGCGTGAACCTCAAGCCTGCCGATGTGTTCGCCGCGGTGCGTGGTGTGCACCAACGCGTGCGCGGCTCGTACGCGGTGATTTGCCTGATCGCCGGACACGGCTTGCTGGCGTTCCGCGATCCCTTCGGCATCCGCCCTTTGTGCATGGGCACCCTCAACGGCAGCGTCATGCTGGCCAGCGAATCGGTGGCCTTGGAGGGCAATGGTTATGTGCTCGACCGCGACATCCAGCCCGGCGAGGCCGTGTTTGTCGACCTCAAAGGGCAGGTGCACACCCAAGCCTGTGCCGACCACGTCAGCCACAACCCCTGCATTTTTGAATACGTCTACTTGGCCCGTCCCGACTCCGTGCTCGACGGCATCTCGGTCTACCAAGCCCGATTGAACATGGGCGAGACCTTGGCCAAGCGCGTGATCTCCATGGTGCCGCCCAACCAAATCGATGTGGTCATCCCCATCCCCGAATCCTCGCGCCCCAGCGCCATGCAGCTCGCGCAGTTGCTGGGCTTGCCTTACCGCGAAGGTTTTGTGAAGAACCGCTACGTCGGCCGCACCTTCATCATGCCGGGCCAAAGCGTGCGCAAAAAATCGGTGCGCCAGAAACTCAACTGCATCAACAGCGAGTTCAAAGGCCGCAACGTGCTCTTGGTGGACGACTCCATCGTGCGCGGCACCACCTCCAAAGAAATCGTGCAAATGGCGCGCGACGCGGGTGCCAACAAGGTCTACCTCGCCAGCGCTGCGCCGCCCGTGCGTTTCCCCAACGTCTACGGTATCGACATGCCCACACCCGAAGAACTGGTGGCACACAACCGCACGGCTGAGCAGGTGCGAGACATCATCGGCTGCGACGCGCTGATTTACCAAGACGTGGACGCCATGAAACAAGCCGTGGGTTCGCTCAACCCCAAGATCAAAGGCTTTGACGCGTCGCCGTTCGACGGCGTCTACGTCACCGGCGACATCACCGCCGCCGACATCACGCGCCTGAACCAAGGCCGCGAACAAACGGAAGAGGGCGCCGAAGACAACTCGCGCTTGGCCCTGCCCAACGCCCAATAAACCCCAGAGGTCAAGCGCATGAACCACGACGATCCCACTTGGCACCGCGACACCTTGGCCGTGCGACAGGCCGTGCCGCGCAGCCCTTACGGTGAAAACTCCGAAGCCCTGTACCTGACCAGTGGCTACGTGCAACCCTCGGCCGAGGCCGCGGCGCGCCGCTTCGCGGGCGAAGAAGAGGGCTACACCTACGGCCGCTACGGCAACCCCACGGTTTCCAGCTTCGAACAACGCTTGGCCGCGCTCGAAGGTGCGGAGGCCTGCATCGGTACCGCTTCGGGCATGTCGGCCATCCTCATGCTGTGTTTGGGCATGCTCAAGGCCGGCGACCACGTGCTGTGCTCGCGCTCCATGTTCGGCTCGACCATCAAGCTCATCGGCTCCGACCTCGCCAAGTTCGGCGTCGAGTCCAGCTTTGTGTCACAAACCGACCTGTCTGCTTGGCAAGCCGCCATCCGGCCCAACACCAAGCTCTTGTTCGCCGAGACGCCCACCAACCCGCTCACCGAGGTTTGCGACATCCGCGCCTTGGCCGACATGGCGCACGCCGTGGGCGCCTTGCTGTGCGTGGACAACTGCTTTGCCACACCGGCCCTGCAGCGTCCCATCGCCATGGGTGCCGACGTGGTCATGCACTCCGGCACCAAATACCTCGATGGCCAAGGCCGCGTCATGGCCGGTGCCCTGTGCGCCAGCCAAGCCTTCATCACCAACACCTGCTTGCCCATCCAAAAAAGCGGCGGCATGACCTTGGCGCCGTTCAACGCGTGGGTCGTGCTCAAGGGTTTGGAGACGCTCGACATCCGCATGCAAGCCCAGTCGGCTCGCGCGTTGACCGTGGCGAAGTGGTTACAAGACCACCCCGCCGTGGCGCGAGTGCATTACCCCGGCCTGAGCAGCCACCCCCAGCACGCGCTGGCCATGACCCAGCAATCGGGCTTGGGTGGTGCGGTCTTGTCCTTCGAAGTCAAAGCCCAAGACCCAGTGCAAGCGCGCCGCCGCGCCTTCCACGTGCTCGACCAAATGCGCATGGTGTCCCTGTCCACCAACTTGGGCGACACCAAAACCTTGGCCGCCCACCCCGCGAGCACCTCGCACGGCCGTTTGAGCGAAGACCAGCGTCAAGCCGCGGGCGTCGTGCAAGGCCTGATCCGCGTGGCCGTGGGCCTGGAACATTTGCAAGACATCCAAACCGACCTCGACCGTGGCCTGTCCACCATCGCCCAAGCATGACCCGTTCCATCCGCACCCGTTTCGCTCCATCGCCCACCGGCTTCATTCACCTGGGAAACATCCGCTCGGCGCTGTACCCTTGGGCCTTTGCCCGCAGCATCGGTGGCGTGTTCATCCTGCGCATCGAAGACACCGACTTGGACCGATCGTCACAAGCCGCGGTGGACGTCATCATCG
>JBFZCK010000076.1:0-9039 GCA_041307965.1 Burkholderiales bacterium
CCTTCGATCGTGGGGGCGCTCAAAAAGGACATGCGGCCTTGGTTGATGACGTCCTCGTAGACTTTGCTCTCACGGCGACCCAAGGCCGAGGTGTGGGCTTTGGCCGGGGCAATGTGAGCCGACACGGCTGGGGCGCCGTCCAGGCGCTGAAGCCACAACAAATGCCCGCCATCGTCAACGATGGCGATCGTCACCGCCCACTGGTTTTTGAGGGCCTCGGCTTCCGCGGCAGCAGCGATCAGCTTGGCATCGGCCAGCTCCAGAAATGCTTTGTTTTTCATGAACTTTTCCTAAAATAGGGGATCGGACACACCAATCGGTGATCCTGTCCCAAGCATAATGGAAGCAGAACAGGTCAACCGAGACTTGTGAGAATCAACCCTAGGAGTATCGCCATGAACGACCACAACACCACCAGCGGCCGCTTTGGCACTGTGGCCAGCCAAGGTGCACAGCGCAACAAAGTCCTGAGCAACACCTACCGTCTGCTCGCCTTGTCCATGATCCCCACCGTTTTGGGCGCTTGGATCGGCGTGCAAACGGGCATCACCAACGGCCTCACCGGCTTTTTGGGCCTGATCGTCTTTATGGGCGGAGCGTTTGGCTTCATGTACGCCATCGAAAAAACCAAAAACTCGGCAGCGGGCGTGCCCGTCCTGTTGGCCTTCACCTTCTTCATGGGCCTGATGCTCTCGCGCATGTTGGCCATGGTCTTGGGCTTCAAAAACGGCTCCGACCTGATCATGACCGCCTTTGGCGGCACCGCCTTCATCTTCTTTGTGATGTCCAACCTGTCCATGGTCATCAAGCGTGACCTAACCAAAATGGGCCAATGGCTCTTCATCGGTGCCTTGGCCATCATGGTCGGCGCGGTCATCAACGTGTTCGTGGCCAGCACGGCCTTCACTGCGGTCATCGCCACCTTGGCCATCGTGGTGTTCAGCCTGTTCTTGCTGCACGACTTGAAGCGCATCGTGGACGGTGGCGAGACCAACTACATCAGCGCCACCTTGGGCGTGTACCTCAGCCTGTTCAACGTGTTCCAAAGCCTCTTGGCCTTGTTGGGTATCTTCGGCGGCGAGCGCGAATAAAGCGCTGGCAACCCCAAACAAAAAGCCACCTTAGGGTGGCTTTTTGTTTGTCATGACAGAAGTGGCTTCGTCACTGAGGGCGCAACGAGGCGGTCTCGGTGTCAAAGCCCACGTCTTCGCCGTCCAAGCCCGTCCACTCGAACACCGCAATGCTCTCCACGTGCGCGGTGTGCGGGAACATGTTGACCACGCCAGCGGCCACGCAGCTGTAGCCGGCTTTGTGCACCAACAAACCGGCATCGCGGGCCAAAGTGGCGGGGTTGCAGCTCACATACACGATGCGCTTCGGCGGCGTCCACGCCCCACGGCGAGCGGGGTCGGCGTGCAAATCGGCCAAGGCTTTGGACAAAGCAAACGCGCCTTCACGCGGCGGATCGACCAACCATTTGTCCGCCACGCCGTCGGCCATGAGCAGCTCGGGCGTCATCTCAAACAGGTTGCGCGCCACGAACGCGGTGGGCGCCAAGGGATCGTTGCGCTGTGACTGGTTCAAACGCCAGTTGTCGGTGGCGCGGCGCACCATGGTGTCGCTACCCTCGATGCCCAGCACCTCACCCGCCTGTGTGGCCAAGGGCAAGGTGAAGTTGCCCAAACCACAAAACCAATCGATGACGCGGTCTTTGCGCTCGGCCTTGAGCAAGCGCAGCGCTCGCGACACCAACACGCGGTTGATGTGCGGGTTGACCTGCGTGAAGTCGGTGGGCTTGTAGGGCATGGTGATGCCGAACTCGGGTAAGCGGTAGCACAAGACTGGGCCGCCCTCGTCCAACAAGCGCACCGTGTCGGGGCCTTTGGACTGCAACCACCACTGCACACCATGCAACTGGGCGAAGTCGCGCAAGCGCTTCAAATCGGCCTCGCTCAAGGCCTCCATGTGACGCAAGACCAAAGCGGTGACATCGTCGCCACAAGCCAGCTCGATTTGCGGACAGGTCTCGCGCGCGTCCATGTTAAAAATCATCTCACGCAGGGGCTCCAACATGGCGCTGACGTGCGGGGCCAAGACCTCGCAGGTGCGCATGTCGGCGACGTAACGGCTCTTGCGCTCGTGAAATCCGATCAGCACAACGCCTTTTTTGACCACGTAGCGCACGGATAAACGGGCACGGTAGCGATAGCCCCAGGTCGGGCCTTCGATGGGCCGCAACAAAGTTTGGGCTTTGACCTTGGCCAAGTGCCACAGGTTGTCTTCGAGCACACGCTGCTTGATGGCCACTTGGGCGCTGCTGTGCAGGTGCTGCATCTTGCAGCCGCCGCAAGCGCCGGCGTGCAGACCAAAATTCTCGCAACCGGGGCGCACACGCTGTGAAGATTCGCGGTGAATGGCCGTGACCACACCGGCTTCCCAGTTGTTTTTCTTGCGGTGCACGCTGGTGCTGACGACCTCAAACGGCAAAGCACCTTCAATGAACACCACCTTGCCATCGGCACGGTGGGCAATGCCTTGGGCTTCAATGTCCAAAGACTCCACGCAGAGGGCGCCCTCTGGATACACATCACTCATGAATCAAGCCTCAGCGTTTGGGCAAAAACGCCACGGGGTCAACGGGTTTACCTTGGCGGCGAACCTCAAAGTGCAAGCGAACCGTGTCGCTGTCGCTGCTGCCCATGGTCGCAATGCGCTGACCTTGGCGAACCGTTTGGTCCTCTTTGACCAACAGGTTTTGGTTGTGGGCGTAAGCGGTCAAGAAACCGTTGGGGTGCTGCAGCACCACCAAATTACCCAAGCCGCGGATCACTGCACCGGAAACCACCACACGGCCATCGGCCGCTGCCACCACCGGATCACCGGCCTTGCCTGAAATGGAAATGCCTTTGTTTTTGTTCTCATCAAACGCCACGCTCACAGGACCATTGGCAGGCCAGACCGCGCTGAAGAGGTTGGCCGCCGCTGGTGTACTGGAAACTGCGGGGGGTGCGCTGGGTGCGGGCTCCACTGGCCGACTGGCCACCGGCTCGGCCGCGACAGGGGTCACGTTCGTGCCCGGCGGTGGCGCGACGCGAATCACCTGCCCCACTTCAATGTTGTTGGGGTCGTTGATGGCGTTCCACACTTGCAGGTCACGCCAACCCTGTCCGGTTTCCAGACCAATGCGGTAGAGCGTGTCGCCCTGGCGTACGGTGTAGAACCCCGGTTTGTCTTGGTTGGGTGAGCGCTTGAAGCCAGAGACTGGCGCTGAACGGTCCAAGACCGGCGCAGGCCCAGTGGCACGACGCGTGGTGCAAGCCGACGTGGCCAACACAGCCGCTCCCACACAACACCAAGCCACGGTTCGCCACAACAGGCGGGGGCTTTTCACCGACTCATTCATTGCTTCATCCCACTGAGGTTGGAGCGGCTCCAAGAGCCACTCACAAAACACCTGATTTTAGAGGCACAAACAGCACCGGCTCGAGCACGGTGCGCACCAAACCGGTTTCGGTTTTATCGATCACGACCAGGTTCTGCTGTCCCTGTCCAGATTCAGAAGGCGCCACCAAACGCCCGCCCACCGCGAGCTGCTCAACCCAAGCCTGCGGAATGGACAAACCGCCGGCTGCGCTGATGATCGCGCTGTAGGGGGCTCCCGAGGGGAAGCCCAACATGCCATCGCCCAAAATCAAGTGCACATTGGGCAAACGAAAGTGACGCAGGTTCTCACGGGCCTTGTCGTGCAAGCCGCGCAAACGCTCGATGCTGTACACCTCATTGGCGATGTGGCTGAGCAAGGCCGCTTGGTAGCCGCAACCGGTGCCGATTTCCATCACACGGCCCAGCTTGCCCGTGCGCCCTTCGCACAAGAGCGCCATCATGCGGGCGACCACACTGGGTTTGGAGATGGTTTGCCCCAAACCGATCGGCAAGCTGGTGTCTTCGTAGGCTTGCGGTACCAACGCAGAGTCCACAAAACGGTGGCGCTCAACCGCGCGCAAAGCCTCGGCCACTCGGGGGTCTTGCATGCCCTGGGCCTGGATTTTTTGCACCATCGTGAAACGGATGGCCTGCGAGTCCATGCCCACGCCGCTGGTGTGCACACGGTGCGTCATGGGCGAGACTTGGACCTTGGTGTTCGACACCATCACCTTGGGCGTTGGGCTCACGCGCTGGGCTTGCGCGGCGTGCAGGCGTTGCGGGGTGTCCGGCGTGGTGTTCATGCGCGCCGGGAAAGCCGGTCTGGGCTTGGCTGGTCCTCCGGCCGGCTTGGGCGGCTCGCGCTTCATTGCCCCCCCGACAAGCTGCTGGCCAAGGGTGCCCAATACGGCAAGCGATCGTGGTCGGTCAAATCGACCTGTAACGGCGTGATGGTGGCGTAACCCTGCAAGGTGGCATGAAAGTCGGTGCCCTCGGCATCGTCCTTGGCCGCGCCAGCGTTGCCGATCCAGTACATCTTGTCGCCGCGTGGGCTCTCTTGAACGATCACCGATTCGGCGGCGTGGCGACGACCCAAACGGGCCACCTTGAAGCCTTTGAAGGGCACACCTTCGACGTTGGGCATGTTCACGTTGAGCAGCCAAGGCTCGGCGCCGGGTGCTGGGCCTTCGGGCTGACCCGGCAAGCTGGGGAGCAAACGAGCGACCAATTCGGCGGCGTGCCGAGCCGCCACATCCAAGTGCTGCCAGCCTTTGTGCGTTTGCGAAAAAGCGATGGACGGGATACCAAACAAATAGCCTTCCATTGCGGCCCCCACGGTGCCGGAGTAGATCGTGTCGTCCCCCATGTTGGCGCCGTTGTTGATGCCCGAGACCACCAAGTCGGGGCGGTAACCCAGCAAACCCGTCAATGCGATGTGCACACAATCGGCGGGCGTGCCGTTGACGTAGCGAAACCCGTTGGGTGCTGTGTGCACCGACAAGGGCGAATGCAGCGTCAAGGCATTGGACTTGGCGCTGTTGTTGTGCTCGGGTGCCACCACCTCCACGTCGGCCAAGCCCTTGAGGGCTTCGTACAAGGCGACGATACCGGGCGCGGTGAAACCGTCGTCGTTGGAGATGAGGATTTTCATGTGCGTCATTGTAGGCGGGCCCCGAAATGCCAAAGCGGCGATGTCAAGGTGGCGATCGGCCCAGGAGGTGGTCACGAAACAAGGCCGCAGGAGCCTGAGGGCTCAGACCCAATGGGGTGGTGAGGTAGACCTGATCCTTGGCTTCAAGCTGAAGCTGAGAGAGTGCGACCAGCCGCTTGCTGGCCAAGTAATCGGCCACAAAACTGCTGCGCGCCAAAGCGATGCCATGCCCCAACGCTGCAGCCTCTAGGCAGAGTTGGGCCGAGTCGAACTCCAAATCGGTGGCTTGCATCTTGCGTTTGGTGCCTGCCGCCAGCAGCCATTGTGACCAGCCTTGTTCAAAACCAATGCTGTGCAGCAGGTTCTGGCTTGACCAGTCCATGGCTTTTTTGCTCCGCTTGAACCGTTGTGCCAAGGCGGGCGAACACACGGGAAAGATGTGATCGTGGGTGAGTTGGAGCGCACTCACCCCTTTGGGCGCAGCGGAGGCCAGCCGCACATCCACATCCACGCTGGCATCCAGTGGCTCACCTGGCCAAACGGCCGCCACGAGCCGAATGGGAATGTCCGGATGGTGCTGGGCAAAATCGGCCACGGCATCGATCAGCCAAGTCCTCGCAAAGCCCAGCAACACGCGCACCACCAGCCGGTTGCCCTTGCGCTGCCCAAAGAGTTCCAACAAGGCCGTGTCCATGCGCTCGAACGATTCCCGGCACACCGGCAGCAGGCTGTCGCCGGCCCGGGTCAGGCGCACACCACGCGCCGTGCGCTCAAAGAGCGCCACACCCACGCGGTGTTCCAGCAGGCGGACCTGCTGACTGATGGCCGCCGGTGTGACGTGCAACTCCTTGGCCGCGGCAGACAGGTTGAGGTGCCGTGCCGAGACTTCAAAGGCGCGCAGCCAGTTCAATGGGGTTTTGGCGTCTTTCACGTAAGTAAGTTTACAGAAAATCTAATAGCTTGATCGACGAATTCATTGCTTTTCTTGAACGCTGTCGGCACCTAACATGCCCTTCACCACTGAAAGAGAAATGTCCATGCAAACCACAGCACCCCATCCATCACCAGCCGCCAGCCACACAGCACAACGCTCGACCACCCCAGCCCAGTTGCTGGACCTGTCGCACGACGATCAGACCTTGACCCTGCGCTGGCATGACCAGCGAATCAGCCGGTTTGCTGCCATCTGGTTGCGCGACAACTGCGATTGCCCCGCTTGTCGCCATCCGCAAGCCATGGAGCGTCTGTACATGTTCATCGACCACGACTGGCCCAGCATCACCCAAGTCAAGCCCACCGAAGGAGACCTGATCGAAGTGCATTTCAAGCAAGGATCGACCACGCACACCTCGCGCTTTGGTCTTGGCTGGCTGCGCGAGCACTGCTACAGCAGCGAGGCCCGTGCTGAAGGGCCGCCCCAGCGCCAGTTGTGGAACGCCGACTTGAACGGCGCGATGCCCACGGTCGCTTATGACGACTTCATGGGCAGCCCAGAGGGCTTGCGCCGCTGGATTGAGGCCATCAAAAGCCATGGCGTGGTCCTCCTGCAAGGTGTGCCGACCATCCCAGGCAAATTGCTGGACGTGGCCCGAAGGGTGGGCCCGGTGCGCCAAACCAACTTTGGCGACCACTACGACGTCATCTCCATGCCCAACCCGAATGCGGTGGCCTACACGGCGTTGGGTCTGGAGCTGCACCACGATCTGGTGAACTGGCGTTTTCCACCGGATGTGCAAATGCTCAGTTGCCTCAAGAGCAGCGTCACTGGGGGAGAATCCCTGTTCGCCGATGGCTTTCGTGTGGCCGAAGATTTGCGGGCCCAAAACCCGCAGGCTTTCGCACTGCTGAGTGAGCAATGGGTTGAGTTTCGTTTTCATGATGCCAGCTGCGACATCCGCGCCAGTGCGCCCATGCTGACCTTGGACAGCCAAGGGCAACTCATTCGCATGCGCTTCAACAATTGGCTTCGTTCGAGTTTGAAAGTACCCGAAGAAATCGTGACGCCCCTGTACCAAGCGATGGCGGCGCTGTGGACCTTGCTGCGAAATCCGAGCTACCACCTCAACCTCAAACTCCAACCGGGTGAGCTGGTTGCTTACGACAACAACCGTGTCTTGCACGGACGAAACCCTTTCGACCCCAGCAGCGGCGAACGTCACCTGCAGGGTTGCTACATGAACATGGAGGATTTGGACAGTGCGCTGCGGCTCTTGGGACCTGAAAGGGCCTCTCGCTGAGTCCCTGGTGCATCCAACAAAAAGCCCAGCGCGAAGGCTGGGCTAAGGGTGTGCGGATGGGGTGGCTGATGGGGCTCGAACCCACGACAACAGGAATCACAATCCTGGACTCTACCAACTGAGCTACAGCCACCGCAAGGTTAAATTATAGCTCGTTTTGTTGGGGGGTCAGCGCTTGGCCGCGGGTGCAGGCGCCAAAATTTGGGCTTTGAAGCGGGACTTCAAGCTGTCCACATAGGCCTTGGATTCGGCCGCAGTCCAGGCTTGTGCGTACTGCTGGTCCTGGGCTTGACCCAGACCTTCGGCCGGCAAGACCTGTTCGATTTGAATCACCACGTAACCTTGGTTGGGCAACTTCACCCCGACCCAAGCGGGCAAAGCCTGAGCGTTGGCACTCATCACTGCGTTGATCGCCTCAGGGCTCAAGCCCAAGGCGGCCACGCGGCTGATGGTGCGGCTTTCGCCCAGACCGTTGGGGGCAGCGCCGCCTTTCCAAGCCGCCAGCGACTGCTCACCTTGGACCTGTGCCAACTCGACCGCGCGTTGCGAGACCCAGCGGGCGCGGACTGCGTCTTTGACTTGTTCAAAGGGCTGGGTGGCTGCAGGGGCGTACCGCACGATGCGCGCAGCGGCCAAACGGCCAGAGCCCAATTCCACCGCTTCGGTGTTGGTTTTCTTGGCGATCGAGTCGGGTGAAAACACCGCCGAGAGCAAACGGTCGTTGGACCAAATGCCCGCGTCGGCTTGGACACGTCGCGTCAAGCCCGTTTGGGTTTGGACGGTCAACTTGAAACGCTCAGCCACGGGCTGCAGGCTGTCGGCTTGCTCATAGACCATGTTGGTGAAGGTCTCGGCGGCTTCGGCAAACAGGCGCTGGGCTTGTTGCTTTTTGAGGTCTTCTTCAATTTGTGCGCGCAAGGCCTCAAAGCTGGGTTTGGGCGGCTCTTTGATGTCGGTGAGGCGGATGATGTGCCAGCCGAAGTCGGTTTTCACAAGCTCGGAAATTTGGCCTTTGTTGAGCGCGAAGGCGGCATCCTCAAACGCCTTGACCATGGCGTTGCGGCCAAAGAAATTCAAGTCACCGCCCTCAGCGGCAGAGCCGGGGTCTTGTGAGTGTTGTTTGGCCAAAGCGGCGAAGCGCTCGGGTTGCTGGCGCACCTCAGCCAAGACGGCCTCGGCTTTTTGCTTGACCGCGGCTTGCGCGGCACTGTCGGCCTTGGGGTCTAGGGTGAAGAGGATGTGGCTGGCACGACGCTCTTCGGCACCCGCCCACTGAGCGGTGTTTTGCTCAAAATAGGCCCGGACATCGGCTTCGTTCAAACGAACTTCTTGGGCCATAGCCTGGGCGTCCAGCACCACGTACTCCACATCGGCTTGCTCCAGCGTTTGGAAGGCTGCGGCATTGTTTTGGTAGTGGCCTTGCAGGTCGGCCTCGGTGGGCACCGCTTGTGCGGCGAACTGCGCAGCGGTGAAGGGTGCCACGCGCACTTGGCGACGCTCAAAGAAAGCCTTCAAACCCGTGGCAGCGGCGGCTGGGGTGGTGAAACCACTGTTCAACACGCCTTGGGTGATTTGCTGTACCGACAGGTCTTGGCGAACTTGGTTTTCAAACATGTCGGGCGACATGCCTTGGCGGGCCAAGAGTGCACGGTACGCCTCGATATCGAGCTTGCCATCGGGCAAACGCAGGGAGGCAATGACCTCGTTGCTTTGCAAATCGCGTTGCAA
>JBFZCK010000077.1:0-4207 GCA_041307965.1 Burkholderiales bacterium
TTGGACGTGGCCGTGGGCGTTTGGATGTGCGCCACCGCGATGTCCGGCATTTCAGCCGACATGGGGACCAAATAGTCCGCCATGCTGGCGTTGAGCATCAGGCCGCTGTCGTCGTACAGGCACTCTTCCAGCAACGCCCCACCAATGCCTTGCACGATGGCGCCGCGCATTTGCTCATCCACCAACATGGGGTTGAGCACCCGACCACAATCTTCAACCGCCCAGTGTTTGAGCAGCTTCACAAAACCCGTGTCGGTGTCCACCTCCACATACGATGCTTGCACGCCGTTGGTGAAAATGAAAGGGAAGTCGCGTTGTGCGTAGTGCCGGGTGACCATCAACTCGGGCGTGAAGTCCGCGGGCAGGGTGTCCGAGCGGAAGTAGGCGATGCGGCCCAATTCGGCCAAGGGCATCAAAGGGTCGCCGGTTGCTTGGTCGGCGATGTGGTCTCGGAAAACTTTGAGCGTCGACGCTTCGCGCTTGAGCACGATGGCCGCCACCTGCAAGATGTTGGCTCGCAAGGCCTGACCGGCCAACAGCACCGCCTCACCACCAATGCCCGCACCACGGGAAGCCCAGGTGCCACCGCCGTAAGGTGTGGCGTCGGTGTCGCCCGTCACGATGCGAACTTTCCCGATGTCCACGCCAACGGCATCGGCGGCGATTTGTTGGTAAATGCCTTCGGTGCCTTGGCCTTGCTCACCCACGCCAATCAACACGGTGATGTGACCTTCGGGGTCCAAGCGCACGGTGGCGCCATCTTGAGAAGCGATGCGAGCGCCACCCACGCCGTAAAAAGCCGCGCTGGGGTTGGTCAACTCGATGACCGTGGCAAAACCGATGCCCCGGTGAATGCCCTGTTGACGCAACTGGGCTTGTTCGGCCCGCAAGGCGTCGTAATCCATCAACTCGCGCAATTTTTTCAAGCTGGCTTGGTGCGACAGGATCTCCAGCTTGATGCCTGAGATGCCTGCGGTCGGGTAAGCGTCGTCGGGGATGACGTTGCGCTCACGGATGGTGAGCGGGTCCATGCCGATTTTTTGCGCCGCCAAATCGACCAGCGCCTCGGTCACGGCGCAAGCAATGGGGTGACCCACGCCACGGTACTGGCAGGTGGGCGTTTTGTTTTGGAAGACGACGTTGAGTTTGGCGCGGTAGTGTTGGTGCTTGTAGGGGCCGCCGACCAAGTTGACGACCTGGTTGCCCTCAATGGCACTGGTGCGCGGGAACATGGAGTAGGGGCCGATGCCGGTCAGGTCCTTCAGGTCAAAGCCCAAGATATCGCCGTTTTTGTTGACGGCAATGCGGGCCTGGATGCTGTGGTGACGGGCGTGGATGTCGCTGGTGAAGCTCTCCAGTCGGTCGGCCACGTATTTCACGGGCCGGTTGAGCAAAATGGACAGGCCCACCGTGGCGAAGTCGTCCGGGTAGGCGTGCACTTTGATGCCAAAGGACCCCCCCACGTCCTTGCACACCACGCGGATGGCGCTGGCGGGCAAGTCGAATTGGCGGCCGTACAGGTCTTGCATCATGTGCGGGGCCTGGCACGAGTGGTAGACCGTCAAGCGCTGCTCGGCCGCGCTCCAATGGGCAATTTGGGCGCGGGGCTCCAAGGTCACGCCTGTGTGGCGACCAAACTCGAAATCGATTTCGGCCACCACATCGGCTTTGGCAAAGGTGCCCTCCACATCGCCCACATCCAGGCTGCGGGTGAAGCACAGGTTGTCGCCCAGCTCGGGGTGGATCAGGGGCTCGTCGGCGTTCAAGGCTTTGAGCATGTCGGTGGCGCTGGGCAGCTCTTCCCATTCCACTTGCACATAAGCCAAGGCGTCTTCGGCTTGGGCGCGGGTTTGTGCCACCACCGCCACCACAGGCTCGCCTTGCCAGCAAGCCCGGTCAAGGGCCAAAGCGTATTGGGGCGCAGACTTCATGCCGGCCAAATGGCCCAAGGTGGCCACCCAGGGTTTGCAAACTTTGGCCAGGTCGTGACCATCGGCCACCAACAGCACCCCTGGCATGGCGCGGGCAAATTCGGTTTTAACCGACACGATGCGCATGTGCGCCACCGGGCTGCGCCAATAGACCACGTGGGCCATGCGGGGCAGCTCGATGTCGTCAACGTATTGACCCAAGCCTTGCGTCAGGCGCTCAATACCGCCACGTGGCACAGAGCTGCCAATGTAGCGTTGGTCGGGGTTGACGTCGTGCAAAGGTGCGCTGCCAGGGGCGGTGTGTTGGGTCATGGCTGGGTCTCCAAGCGTTGTTGCAGGACATCGCAGACGGCGTCCACGATGGCTTGGTAGCCGGTGCAGCGGCAGTAGTTGCCGGATATCCAGTCCCGCACGTCAGCCCGGGTGGCTTGGGGCATTTGCTCGACCAGTTCCTTGGCCGCCATCAACATGCCCGAGGTGCAAAAGCCACATTGCAGGGCGTTGCGGCGAACAAAAGCCGCTTGCAAATCACGAATGACGCCCGACTGGCTGGCGCCTTCGATGGTCAAGACGTCACCGCCGTCGGCTTGGACCGCGAGGGTGAGGCAACCTCGAACGATCTTGCCGTTGAGCTCAACGGTACAAGCGCCACAAACGCCATGTTCACAACCCAAATGGCTGCCTTTGAGCCCGAGTTCATCGCGCAAAAAATCAACCAGATGCGTGCGGGGTTGCACGTGGCCTTGATGAAGACCACCGTTGATGGTCACTTTGATGGGGTACAGGTCTGCCATGGTGTGTCCTTGGGGTTTCAGTGGCTCGACGCTTTGAGCAGCAGGCGCTTCAACAAGACGCCCGCCAGGTGGCGCTTGGTCTCGGGTGAGTTGGTCAAGTCGGGCAGGGGGTCGACTTCTGCGCACAAGACGGCCACCGCTTGATCGATCGTGTTGGCGTTGAGTGCTTGGCCATTCAAAAACTGCTCGGTCTTTGAAGCACGGGTGGGTTTGGCGTCAGCGCCCATCAGAACGATGCGCATATTTTGGAGTGCGGCACCCTGACGTTCAGCCGACGCGGCCATGCCCACGATGGCGTAGTCGCCATGGCGCCTGGCCAGTTCATCAAAGCCGAACCAATGGCGGTCGGATGCGATGGGTATTTCGCAGGCCACCAAAATTTCGTTGGGCTGCAGGGCGGTCGAATACAGCCCCGTGAAAAATACGTCGGCATCGATGCGCCGCTGACCTTCAGGGCTGGCTGCGATGACGTTACCGCCCAAGGCCAAGAAGCAAGCCGGCCATTCGGCGGCGGGGTCTGCATAGGCAATCGAGCCACCCCAAGTGCCACTGTTGCGGATGGCCCGGTGGGCGATGTGTGGGGCCGCGGTCGTGAGCAAGGGCGCGTGCTGGGCCACCAAGCCACTGATCTCGATCTCGGTGTGCGTGACCAATGCACCCAGGCGCAAGACCTTGCCTTGGAGACTGATGCCCCGCAGTTCCTCCAAGCCCGTGATGTCGATCACCCATTGGGGTTCTGACAGGCGCATGTTGAGTGTGGCCATCAGGGTTTGACCGCCGGCCAACAAGCGGCAGTCATCGCCGTGCTGGTCCAGCAGCGTGATCGCTTGTTGAAGGCTTTTGGGCTTGACGTAATCAAAAGCAGCGGCTTTCATGGGCGGTCCTCAGTTCAGAAAAAGGGAGGCGATCCAAACGCCAAAACCCGTGGACAAAGCGCCCATGGCGAACCACAACACGCGCAGGCTTTCGCTGGCGGAGGCGGGCGCTGGGGTGGTTGGCACTGGAGCGTTTTTGGGCTGCGCGCTGGACGCCGAGGGTGTCGGTGCAATGGCCAGAGCGGTCGCAGTTGTTGGTTTGCTCTGCCCCGGGTTCAGCATTTGCTGATTGAAGGCGGTGAAGAATTGATCGGCCATTTGTTTGGCCGCGGCGTCGATCATGCGCCCACCGACTTGGCCGAGTTTGCCGCCAATAGAGGCGTTGACCGTGTATCGCAAGCGGGTGCCATCAGCTTCGTCGCTGAGCACCACGTTGGAATGCCCCTTGGCCATACCCGCAGCCCCACCCGAACCCTCAAAGCGCAACAAGCAAGATTGGTTGTCAATGATGTCTTCCATCTTCACATGACCCACAAACCGCGCCCGCACAGGCCCGATTTTGACGGCCACGTGGGCGGTGCGCTCGGTGGGGCTGGTGGCTTCCATGGATTCACAGCCCGGAATGCAATGTTTCAGTGTTTCAGGGTTGATTAGCCCCTGCCACACC
>JBFZCK010000078.1:0-3386 GCA_041307965.1 Burkholderiales bacterium
GGACCCAAGCGGTTTACCTGTTGAGCTACGTGAGCTTGCTCATCGTGGGCGCGTATTTGGTGTTTGGCCAGTTCATCACCGTGGGCGCGTTGATCGCGGTGGGCATGCTCAGCGGCCGCACACTGGGCGTGGCCGGTCAGGCCCTGATGGCGGTGGGCCGTTGGCAAGAGCTGCGCCAGTCCATGCAGTTGCTCGCCCCTTACTTAGGCCCCCAAGAACAAGCCCCCGCCTCGCTGCTGCGCCCACGCACCAGCATCGAAGGCCGCATTGAGGTGCACCAGGTAGCGCACGCATTTGGCACCGGCCCCAACGCCTCGGCCCTGCGCGAAATGTCCATGGCATTTGAGCCCGGTGAACGTGTGGGCCTCTTGGGCCGACCCGGTTCGGGCAAGTCCACGCTGCTGCGCATCATCGCTGGGGCCGTTCAACCCACCCACGGCGAAGTGCGCGTGGACCACGTGGCGCTGAGCAGCATCGCCTTGGCCGACCGCTTTGCTTGGCTGGGCTTCAAACCCCAAGAAGCACCGCTGATGGCCGGTACGCTGGAATCGAACATCTTGCTCAACGTGCCGCCCGAGGCCACACAAGACGAGCGCATGCAAGCCCTCAAACACGCCTTGCACGTCTCAACCCTCGACCAAGATTTGGCCGCTGGGTCGCTCAGCCTGAACCAGCCGATCGAAGAGTACGGCGCCAACCTCTCCGGCGGTCAACGCCAAAAGGTGGCGCTGGCGCGGGTGTTCGCGACCCAACCCAAGGTTTTGCTGCTCGACGAGCCCAGCAACGGCTTGGACACCGAGACCGAACGCACGCTGGTGGAGCGCTTGAAAGCGCTGACCGACGTGACGCTGGTGGTGGTTTCGCACAGCGCGGCCATGCTGAGTGTCACGAACCGTTTGGTGGTGCTGGACAAAGGCCGTGTGTTGGCCGATGGCGCGACCGACAAGTTGCTGAAAAACTGAGGCGCTCAGTCCGGCAGGAAGAGCGACTGCACGTCGCTCAAAAAGTCAAACCCACGCTCGGTCGGGCTCACCATCAGGCCTTCGCGCAACAACCAACCCTGGGCCTCGGCCGTTTGCAGCGGCGCTTCAATCGCCGACAGGGGCAGGCCCGTGCGCTCGCTGAAGTCCCGCAGCGAAAAACCTTCGCGCAGGCGCAGCGCGTTGAGCATGTACTCAAACGGCAGGTCCTTGCGCGAGACCTGCTCGGTGCTGGCCACGGCATCGCCGGCCACGGCGCGCTCCATGTACAGCCTGGGCTCGCGCACGCGCACCTGGCGCATGACGCGGTGAGCGAAGCTGAGTTTGCTGTGCGCGCCCGCCCCAATGCCCAAGTAATCGCCAAAACCCCAGTAGTTCAGGTTGTGCCAGCAGCGGTGGCCGGCGCGTGCATAGGCCGAGACCTCGTAGCGCGACAAGCCGGCCTCGGCCGTGCGCTCGGTGATGCGGTCGAGCATGGCGTAGGCGTCGTCGTCGCAAGGCACTTGCGGCGGGAACTTGGCGAAGTAGGTGTTGGGCTCGAGCGTGAGGTGGTAGATCGAGATGTGCGGCGGCGAGAACCCCAGCGCGGTGCGGATGTCGGTGTCGCAGTCGGCCAAGCTTTGGCCCGGCAAGGCGTACATGATGTCGAGGTTGAAGGTCTTGAAGGCCTGTGCGGCCTCGTCCACCGCGGCCAAGGCTTGGGCGCGGTCGTGCACCCGGCCCAAGGCCTTGAGGTGGCGGTCGTTGAAACTTTGCACGCCAATCGACAAGCGCGTCACACCGGCCTGCGCAAACGCGCCAAAACGGTCGACCTCGAAGGTGCCGGGGTTGGCTTCGAGCGTGATTTCGGCGTCGGGCGTGAGGCGCACCAAGGCGCGCACATCACCCAGCAAACGGTCGATCGCGTCGGGCGAAAACAAACTCGGTGTGCCCCCACCGATGAAGATGCTGTGCACCGTACGGCCCCAAATCAGTGGCAAGGCGGCGGTGAGGTCGGCGCGCAAAGCGTCGAGGTAGGCCTGCTCGGGCATGGCTTGGCCGGGCGCGGCGGTGGCGCTCCATTCGTGCGAGTTGAAGTCGCAGTAGGGGCACTTTTTTAAACACCACGGCAAGTGGATGTAGAGCGAGAGCGGCGGCAAACTCGCCAGGCTCAAGGTGCCCGGGCGCATCCAGTGGCGCACATCGCTCCAATGCGGCTCGGGTGCGGCCGCTGGGTTCATGCGCTCAGCCACCGTTCGCGCATCAAGGCCACCATCTGGCGCGCGGCTTGGCCGCGGTGGCTGCGTTGGTTTTTGTCGGCTTCGCTGATCTGGGCGAAGGTTTTGCCCAGGTCGGGCAGCATCAACACCGGGTCAAAACCAAAGCCCCCGTCGCCGATGGGCTGCTCGGTGATCAGGCCCGCGGCGCGGCCACTGGCCACCAAGGGTTCCGGGTCGTCGGCGCTGCGCACCGCGACCAAGGTGCTGACCAAAGCGGCGCGGCGGTTGCTCTGCCCTTGCATTTGTTCCATCAAGGCGCGCACGTTGTTGGCGTCGCTTTTGGGGTAGCCGAATTGGGTGCAGTAATACGCCGTGTCCACGCCGGGCAAGCCACCAAAGGCGTCCACACACAGGCCCGCGTCGTCGGCCAGCGCGGCCAAACCGGTGTGGGCCGCGGCGTTGCGGGCTTTGGCCAAGGCGTTTTCAATGAAGGTTTTGTGTGGCTCGGGCGCCTCGGGCACGCCGAGCGCCGATTGCAGCAACAGCTCCACGCCCAAGGGCGCGAGCAAGGCTTGCAACTCGTGCAGCTTGCCCGCGTTGTTCGAGGCCAGCACCAGCTTCATGACAGGCCCAGTGCCTGGCGTTGGGCGCGCACCAAATCGGCGATGCCGGCTTCGGCCAAGGCCAGCAAGTCGTTCATCTCCGCGCGGCTGAACGCCGCACCTTCGGCCGTGCCCTGCACTTCCACGAAGTGGCCTGCGCCGGTCATGACCACGTTCATGTCGGTGTCGCAAGCCGAGTCTTCGACGTATTCCAAATCGAGCAAGGGCGCACCGTTCAAGATGCCCACCGAGATCGCGGCCACGTGGTCTTTGATGGGCGAGGCTTTGATCGTGCCGGCGGCGAGCAAGCCAGCCACGGCGTCGTGCGCGGCCACAAAGGCGCCGGTGATGCTGGCCGTGCGGGTGCCGCCATCGGCTTGGATCACGTCGCAGTCCAAAGAAATCGTGCGCTCGCCCAAAGCTTTGAGGTCGAACACCGCGCGCAGCGAGCGCCCGATCAGGCGCTGGATTTCTTGCGTGCGGCCGCTTTGTTTGCCTTTGGCGGCTTCGCGGTCGCTGCGGGTGTGGGTGGCGCGGGGCAACATGCCGTACTCGGCCGTGACCCAGCCCTCGCCGCTGCCGCGTTTGTGCGGCGGCACGCGCTC
>JBFZCK010000079.1:0-5116 GCA_041307965.1 Burkholderiales bacterium
TGCACCAAGTGGTTTGGTTGCGCAGCGCCGCGGCCATTCCGGTGCTGGTCCTCACGCTGTGGGCACTGAGCCGCCGTGCCAGCGCGCCTGCGCCCAACGCTGCGGTCATGCCTTGGCACCAACGCTGGTTGCTGCACCTCTTGCGCAGCGGTTTGGGCACGCTGTCGATGGCTTGCATTTTTTATGCGGTGGGCCAAATCCCCTTGGGAACCGCCGCTGCATTGACCGCCACCGCACCTTTTTTTGTGTTGCTGATGTCGCCCCACCTGTTGGGCGAAGCCGTGCCTTGGCAACGCTGGGCGGGCGTGGTCGTGGGTTTTTTGGGCGTTTGCCTCGTCACGGGACCGCAGGGTGTGGATGCTTGGCCTGGCATGGCCAGTGCGCTGTTGGGCGCCTTGTGTTCGGCCGCGCTCATGGTCTTGCTGCGCTACTTGGCCCAGCGAGAGCCCACCACCCAAACCGCCTTGTTCAACGCCTTGGGCATCACCGCTTGGTCCACGCTGGGGGTGTGGCTCTGGGGATTCACCCCACTTCAGCTGCAAGACGGGGTTTGGGTGCTGTTGATGGGCGTTCTGGGCGGTGGTGCGCATTGGATCGCCACCTGGGCCTACCAACGGGGACAGGCCGGTGCCCTGGCACCCTTGGGGTTTTCGGCCTGCATCTGGGGCTTGCTCTTGGGCTACCTGTCGTTTGGTGAAACGCCCTCAGCGCTGGCCTTGTTGGGCACAGCCACCATAATCGTGGGTGGCCATGTGGCCACCCGTGCAAACCCGCCCCACTGACATGTCCATCCAGACGCTCGCCCAAGACTTGGGCTTGTCCATCTCCACCGTCTCACGTGCGCTCAACGGCTACAGCGATGTGGCCCCCAGCACGCGGGAGAGGGTGGCGCTGCGCGCGGCCGAATTGGGTTATCGACCCCACCCCGGGGCGCGCAGCATGAAGTCGAGCAAATCCAACGCCGTGGGTGTGATCTTGCCCATGGACGAACGCGGTGGCCCCTTCATCACCGCCCTCTACTCCAGCTTGCTGGGTGCCATTGCGGGCGTGCTCGATGCGCGCGGCTACACCTTGTTGGTCACCACCCATTTCAGCGCCTCGGTGCACGACGAAGTCAGCCGCTACGACCACCTCATCCACAGCCGATCGGTCGACGGGTTTGTGATCGTGCGGACTTTGTTGCAAGACCCACGCGTCCAATTGCTGCACGACCGCGGTGTGCCGTTTGTGACCTACGGCCGCAGCCAGCTGAGCTTCGATCACCCTTGGGTGGACACCGACAACGAGCGCGCCTTCGAATGGGCCACGCAAAGGCAGTTGACCCATGGCCACCAGAAAATTGGTTTGCTCAACGGCCCACGCCCATACACGTTTGCCAAATTGCGGCGCGAGGGCTACGAGCGCGCCTTGCGCGGCGCAGGGTTGAGCCCCAACCCCGCCTGGATTTTGGAGGGCGACTTGACCGAGAGTTCGGGCTACAGCCTCACCCGCCAACTGCTGAGCCAAGACGATGCACCCACCGCCATCGTCTGCGCCAACGACGCCATGGCCATCGGCGCCATGGCCTGCTGCCGTGAACAGGGTCTTCAGGTCGGCAAAGACGTGTCGATCATGGGTTACGGCAACAGCGATGCGTCTCGGTATTGCGACCCGCCTTTGACCACGATGGAGCACAAAGTGGCCGACAACGGTCGGCATTTGGGCCAGCTCCTCTTGGCCCAGCTGGATCACCAACAGACCTCGACGACCAGTTACTTGGAGCCGGTGG
Source organism: Burkholderiales bacterium (assembly GCA_041307965.1). Lineage (GTDB taxonomy): Bacteria > Pseudomonadota > Gammaproteobacteria > Burkholderiales > Burkholderiaceae_C > Hydrogenophaga. Next base: position 1,769 of record JBFZCK010000079.1, read on the forward strand.
AGATCATTACCCGTCAGTCCGATGGTCCCCTGTTGAGCTGAAGTTCCCTTAACCGCCAGGGATGGCTCGCGCCAACTCGATCAAATGGTCGACCACCTCCAGCGCCCGCTCGTTGCTTCCACCCACCATGGCCGCAGAGGTTCGGTAACGCCCCGCCACACCCAACTGCGGCACACTGGTCACACCATAGGCGCGCACCAAATCATTGGCTTGCACCATGGCCTGCGCCACAGCGCGAGAATGCCATGCGGCTTCAAAGGCGGCAGGGTCCACGCCGCGCTGCTGCACCCACTGGCTGATCTCCATCAAGATCTCGAAATGTTGCCCTTGACGGTGGATCGCGTCGTAGACCGCCTGATGCAGACGCTCGACCTGCCCCAGCTGGCGCAGGGTCAAGTACAGCTGCTGATGCGAAGTGCTTTGAAACGACACCGGCACGTAGTGAAAGCGCACATCCGCAGGCAAGGTCTTCTGCCAGCGGTGCACCATGGGCTCGAAGCGGTCGCAAAACGGACACCCGTAACGGAAGAACTCCACCACTTCCAAACCATGGGAACCCACGCGCGGCGCCGGCGTCTGCAGCACTTGGTAGTCAAAGCCTTCATCGGGCGTGCTGGCGCCCGCGGCACTCAGACACCACGGCGTGACCATGCCCAATACCCATTCACGGCGGTTGAGCACGTTGGGCTCCGGTCAGCCGCAGCTGCCCAATTCACCGCACTGGGTGCAGAACTCACAGCCGTCTTTTTTGATGACGGCATGCGCACCGCAGGCGCTGCATTTTTTGCCGCCCATCACCGGCAGTGGCGCTGCCGCGTCGTCGGTGTTGGCCACCGAGTGCGGGGTGTGTGCTCGGTTGGAGGCCCGATGGCGGGCCCGCTCGGCCAAGATGTTTTGCACCGCATAGGCGATGGCCGCCACTTCTGAGTCGTGCCACATGGGCACGCGGGTGCCATCGGCTTTTTCGGTGGTGCCCAAGCGCACCGGACCGCGGTCCCACGCCACTTTGCGCATGTCTTCGAGCGAACGGGCCAAGAAACCGCCACGGGCCGCCAGCGACAACATGCGCATGGTGGAGGTGATCCACTGCTGCGACTCTCCGCTTTGCCCCACGGGCATGAAGAACTCGATCGCACGGTCGATGGTGCCGTTGCCGTCCGGGCTGGGCAAGGGCAAGAACGACACGATGATGTAGAGCGTTTTTTGTCCCTCTTGGGTCCAGTAATCGACCTTTTCGGCCACCGCATCGAGCGCGCCTTTGGGACGTTTTTCGATCACCGTGCGCATCGGATCGACCACCACCGCTTCACCGTTGGTGGCTGGCGCTTCGGCCTTGGTTTCGGTGACCGAGAGCACCGAGCCCAAGATGCTGTTGGGTCGGTACGTGGCCAAACCTTTCAGACCATGTCCCCAAGCCTGCAAATACAGCTGCTTGAAATCTTCAAAGGGGTAGTCGGCCGCGACGTTGACGGTTTTGGAAATCGCCGTGTCCACAAAGGGCTGAACCGCTTTCATCATGGCGATGTGGTCCTCGGCCGACATGTCGAGTGCCGACACAAAGGATTCGGGCAATTCGTTGGGCTGCCCCCCGAGTTGGTGGAACAAGCGCCAAGCGTGGTCTTGCACCGTGTACTCGCGTGTGCTGCCATCGGCCTCGCGTTTTTTGCGCTTGTAGGTCCATGAAAACGCCGGCTCGATGCCGTTGGAAGCGTTGTCGGCAAAGGCCAAGCTCACGGTGCCCGTGGGCGCAATCGAAATCAGGTGGCTGTTGCGGATGCCGTGCTGGCGGATCTTGGACTGCAAGGCCTTGGGCAAACGGCTGGCAAAGGTGCCTTCGGCCAAATAGCCTTTGACGTTGAAGAGTGGGAACGCACCTTTTTCTTGCGCCAGGGCCACCGAGGCTTCGTAGGCGGCGTTGCGCATGCGCTCGGCGATCTGCGCGGCCATTTGGCGACCGGCTTCGCTGTTGTACTTCAAGTTCAGCAAGGTCAAGGTGTTGCCCAAGCCGGTGAAACCCACGCCGATGCGGCGCTTGTCGGCGGCTTCTTTTTGTTGCTGGGGCAAGGGCCACCAGGTCACGTCGAGCACGTTGTCGAGCATGCGCACCTGCGTGCCCACGGCTTTTTCAAAGGCGGCGAAGTCGAATTCGGGGGTGCCACTGAAACCGAAGGGGTGGCGCACAAAACGCGGCAAGATGATCGGACCCAAATCGCAGCAACCGTAGGACGGCAAGGGTTGCTCGCCGCAAGGGTTGGTCGCGTTGATGGCTTCGCAGTACGACAGGTTGTTGTCGGTGTTGATGCGGTCGAGAAACAAAATGCCCGGCTCGGCGAAGTCGTAGGCCGATTGCATGATGGTGTCCCACAACTCGGTCGCGGCCAGGCTGCGGTAGACCCACAGGCCATCCTCGCGTTGGTAGGCGCCTTGGGCCAAGACATCGGCACACGGTTTGGCTTTGTGCACCAAGTCCCATGGCGCACCGGCTTTCACGGCCTCAATGAAGGCATCGGACACACCCACCGAGACGTTGAAGTTGTTCCAACGCCCGGGCGTGCGCTTGGCGGTGATGAACTCCAACACATCGGGGTGGTCGATGCGCAGCACGCCCATTTGTGCGCCACGGCGCGCACCCGCACTCTCCACCGTGCTGCACGATTGGTCAAACACATTGATGTAGCTGCACGGACCTGAGGCGGTCGACGCGGTACCCTTGACCTGTGCGCCCCGAGGGCGAATGCGGGAGAAGTCATAACCCACACCACCGCCGCGGCGCATGGTCTCAGCGGCCTCGCGCAAGGCTTCGTAAATGCCAGGAAAGCCCTCGTCGTCGACACCTTGGATGCAGTCGCCCACGGGCTGCACAAAGCAGTTGATCAGGGTCGCTTGGATGTTGGTGCCCGCCGCACTCATGATGCGACCGGCGCCGATGGCACCGGCTCGCATGTTGTTCAAAAACTGCTGCTCAAAATCGGCACGGCGTTCGGCCTTTTCCACCGAGGCCAAGGAACGGGCCACGCGCACAAACACCTCGTCTTCGGTGCGCTCTTGGTCTTTGAAATACTTCTCGGCCAAGACATCCACGCAGATGTCTTGTGGGGGCAATGTCAGCCCAACGGGGGTGACGGTGTCGCGTTTCATGTGTTTCTCCTGTTGATCATGGGATTGTGTCCGCGGGCCCTGCACGAGCCGCTTGATTCAGGTCAACGACAACGCACAGGCACCGCATTCAAGCGGGGGTGAGCACCTCTTGCCCACCCAAATACGGGCGCAGCACGGTGGGGACGGTCACCGAACCGTCGGCGTTTTGGTGGTTTTCCAACACCGCCACCAAGGCCCGGCCCACGGCCA
>JBFZCK010000080.1:0-2882 GCA_041307965.1 Burkholderiales bacterium
CCGACGTCATCCAAGACATCCACGAGCGTTATTTGGCCGCCGGTGCCGACCTGATCGAGACCAACACCTTTGGCGCGACCACCATCGCCCAAGAGGACTACGGCATGGCCGACTTGGCCTACGAAATGAACCTGGCTTCGGCGCGCCTCGCCCGCGAAGCCTGCGACAAATTCAGCACGCCCGACCACCCCCGTTTCGTGGCCGGCGCCTTGGGCCCCACGCCCAAAACCGCCAGCATCAGCCCCGACGTGAACGACGCCGGTGCGCGCAACGTCAACTTCGAGCAGCTGCGCCAAGCCTACGGCGATCAGGTCAAGGCCTTGGTCGAAGGCGGCGCGGACGTGTTGTTGGTGGAAACCATTTTTGACACGCTCAACGCCAAAGCCGCGCTGTTCGCCATCGAAGAGTTTTTTGAAACCAGCGGCGAGCGGCTGCCCGTGATCATCAGCGGCACCGTCACCGACGCTTCGGGCCGCATCTTGAGCGGCCAAACCGTGACCGCGTTTTGGGCCAGCGTGCGCCACATCCAGCCATTGGCCGTGGGCCTGAACTGCGCCTTGGGTGCCACGCTCATGCGCCCCTACATCCAAGAGTTGGCCAAGGTCGCGGGCGACACGTTCATCAGTTGTTATCCCAACGCGGGCCTGCCCAACCCCATGAGCGACACCGGCTTTGACGAAACGCCGGACGTCACCAGCCGCTTGCTGCACGAGTTCGCGGCCGAGGGTTTGGTCAACATCGTGGGCGGCTGCTGCGGCACCACGCCCGAGCACATCGCGGCCATCGGCCAGGCGGTGGGCCGCGAGCGCAGCCGTGGCTTGAGCGCCGGGCCTTTCTACCGAGAAGCCGCCACCGCCTGAGCGCGGCCCCATGCGCATCCAAGACATTCGCCAACGCTTGCGCGCCCTCGGCGCCAACGCGCAACACGAGGCGCGCCTCTTGCGTTTGTGGAGCCAGGCGCTGCCACAAACGCATGGCCGTCGGCCGATCGAGCACTTTTTGCCAGCGCGTTTGCGCGCCGAGTTGCCCGCACTCGAAGCCGAGTGGGCCGGTTTGGCGCGCTTGCAGTCCCAACACCCCGACACCGATGGCTCGGCGCGTTTGTTGGTGGCCTTGGCCGATGGGCAAACCGTGGAGAGTGTGCTGTTGCCGCGCGGGGGCTTGTGTGTGTCCACCCAAGTCGGTTGTGCGGTGGGTTGTGTGTTTTGCATGACCGGCCAAAGCGGGTTGATTCGCCAAGTCAGCAGCGCCGAAATCGTCGCGCAGGTGGTGCTCGCGCGCCAACAGCGGGCGGTGAGCAAGGTGGTGTTCATGGGCATGGGCGAGCCCGCGCACAACCTCGATCAGGTGCTGGAGGCCATAGATGTCTTGGGCCGTTTGGGCAACATCGGTCACAAAAACCTGGTGTTCTCCACCGTGGGCGACCCCCGCGTGTTCGAGGCCCTGCCGCAGCAGCGGGTGCAGCCCGCGCTCGCCTTGTCCTTGCACACCACCCGCGCCGATTTGCGCGCCGAACTGTTGCCACGTGCGCCGCGCATGACGCCCGATGCATTGGTGGACGCGGGCGAGGCCTATGCCCGCGCCAGCGGTTATCCGATTCAATACCAGTGGACGCTCATCGAAGGCGTCAACGATGGCGACGAAGAAATCGAGGGCATCGTGCGTTTGCTCAGCGGCAAATGGGCGGTGCTCAACCTGATCCCCTACAACACCGTGCCCGATTTGCCGTACCGGCGACCCGACGGCGAGGCCGCGGCGCAGCTCGCCCGGCGTTTGCACCAGCGCGGCATCTTGACCAAATTGCGCCGCTCCGCGGGCCAAGACGTGGACGGTGCGTGTGGCCAGTTGCGCGCCCGCGCACCTGCGCCCACGCGGCGCACCGTGCCGATCCAGTCGGTGCCCGGCTGAGACCCGTTAAAATACGCGCTTCCCAAGGAGCGTTGCAGCTTCCCCCGTCCTTTTTGGATGTGCGCGTGAAGTCAGGCTTGGGGACGCAGCTTTTGCAACGACGCTCACCTGATCATTTCCACCAGGTGAGTTCCCCCCATGCATTCGATCGTTGTTCCCCCCATGTTGTTGTCCGGCCTTGAACCTTTGCGGGTCGGCTCGGAGAGTTTGTTCGTCAACGTGGGCGAGCGCACCAACGTCACCGGCTCCAAAGCCTTTGCCCGCATGATCTTGAACGGCGAGTACGAGCAGGCCTTGGCCGTGGCACGTCAGCAGGTCGAAAACGGCGCACAGGTGATCGACGTGAACATGGACGAAGCCATGCTCGACAGCCAAGCGGCCATGGTGCGTTTCTTGAACCTGATGGCCGGTGAGCCCGACATCGCCCGCGTGCCGGTGATGGTGGACTCCAGCAAATGGTCGGTGATCGAAGCCGGTCTGCGCTGCATCCAGGGCAAGGGCATCGTGAACTCCATCAGCATGAAAGAAGGCTTGGACGAGTTCAAACGCCAAGCCAAATTGGTCAAGCGCTACGGCGCCGCGGCGGTGGTGATGGCGTTTGACGAAAAAGGCCAAGCCGACACCTACGCACGCAAGGTCGAAATTTGCGAGCGCGCATACCGCGTGTTGGTCGACGAGGTGGGCTTCCCGCCGGAAGACATCATCTTCGACCCGAACATTTTTGCCATCGCCACCGGCATCGAAGAACACAACAACTACGCCGTGGACTTCATCGAAGCCACGCGCTGGATCAAACAGAACCTGCCCGGCGCCAAGGTCAGCGGCGGCGTGTCCAACGTGTCTTTCAGCTTTCGCGGCAACGACCCGGTGCGCGAAGCCATCCACACCGTGTTCCTGTACCACGCCATCCAAGCCGGCATGGACATGGGCATCGTCAACGCGGGCATGGTCGGTGTGTACGACGACCTTGAGCC
>JBFZCK010000081.1:0-7033 GCA_041307965.1 Burkholderiales bacterium
AGTCCGGCGTTGACCTGAGCAAAGACGTGCTGGCCCTGCAGCGCCTCAAAGAAGCCGCTGAAAAGGCCAAGATCGAGCTCTCCAGCTCGGCCGCCACCGACATCAACCTGCCCTACATCACGGCCGACGCCTCGGGCCCCAAGCACCTGAACATCAAGCTCACGCGCGCCAAGCTCGAAGCCTTGGTTGAAGAGCTGATCGAGCGCACCATCGCACCTTGCCGCATGGCCATCAAGGACGCCGGTGTGAGCGTGGGCGACATCCACGACGTGATCTTGGTCGGCGGCATGACCCGCATGCCCAAGGTGCAAGACAAGGTCAAGGAATTCTTCGGCAAAGAGCCACGCAAAGACGTCAACCCCGACGAAGCCGTGGCCGTGGGCGCGGCCATCCAGGGCCAGGTGCTCTCCGGTGACCGCAAAGACGTGTTGCTGCTCGACGTGACACCGCTGTCCTTGGGCATCGAGACCATGGGCGGTGTCATGACCAAGATGATCCAGAAGAACACCACCATCCCCACCAAGTTCAGCCAGGTGTTCTCGACCGCCGAAGACAACCAGCCTGCGGTGACCATCAAGGTTTACCAAGGTGAGCGCGAAATCGCCGCCGGCAACAAGGCCTTGGGCGAGTTCAACCTCGAGGGCATCCCCAATGCTGCGCGCGGCACGCCCCAGATCGAAGTGACCTTTGACATCGACGCCAACGGCATCTTGCACGTGGGTGCCAAAGACAAAGGCACCGGCAAAGAAAACAAAATCACCATCAAGGCCAACTCGGGCCTGTCCGAAGCCGAGATCCAGCAGATGGTCAAAGACGCCGAACTCAACGCGGCCGACGACAAGAAAAAAGTCGAACTCGCCCAAGCGCGCAACCAAGGCGAGGCCATGGTGCACAGCGTGAAGAAATCGTTGGTCGAGCACGGCGACAAGCTCGATGCGGCCGAGAAGGACGCCATCGAAGCCGCGGTCAAAGACCTCGAAGCGGTGCTACCCAACGACGACAAAGACGCGATCGACACCAAGACCACGCACCTGATGACGGTGAGTCAGCAATTGGGCGAGAAGGTCTATGCCGCCAGTCAGGCTGAACAAGCCGGCGCGGACGGTGGGTCCAGCGGTGGCAACAAAGCCAACGACGACGACGTGGTCGACGCCGAAGTCAAGGAAGTCAAAAAAGACTGATTGCCCTCGCCTTTCGACACGCCGCGTTGAGCCCTTGGGGCCCAACGCGGCGTTTGTGTTCAAACACCTGACCGAACTTCACCATGGCCAAACGAGACTTTTACGACGTGCTGGGCGTGCCCAAAAACGCCTCCGATGACGAGATCAAAAAGGCGTACCGCAAGCTCGCCATGAAGCACCACCCCGACCGCAACCAGGGTGAAGCGGCCAAGGCCGCCGAAGAGAAATTCAAAGAAGCCAAAGAGGCTTACGAGATGCTCTCGGACCCCGAGAAAAAAGCCGCTTACGACCAGTACGGCCACGCGGGCGTGGACCCCAATATGCGCGGCCCCGGTGGCGGTGCCGAGGGCTTTGGTGGCAGCTTTGGTGATATTTTTGGCGACATCTTTGGCGGTGGCCGTGGCCAGCAGCGCGGGGGTCGCCAAGTGTTTCGCGGCAGCGATTTGTCGTACGCCATGGACATCACGCTCGAAGAAGCGGCCGCAGGCAAAGACGCCCAAATCCGCATCCCCTCGTGGGATTCGTGCGAGACCTGCAACGGCACGGGCGCCAAGCCCGGCACCAGCGTCAAGACCTGCCAAACCTGCCAAGGCCAGGGCGTGGTGCAAATGCGCCAAGGCTTTTTCAGCGTGCAGCAAACCTGCCCCCACTGCCAAGGCGCGGGCAAAGTCATCCCCGACCCCTGCGGCACCTGCCACGGCGAAGGCAAGATCAAGCGCCAAAAAACGCTGGAGATCAAAATCCCCGCCGGCATTGATGACGGCCAGCGCATCCGCAGCACCGGCAACGGCGAGCCCGGCACCAATGGCGGCCCGCCGGGCGACCTCTACATCGAGATCCGCCTGCACAAGCACGACATCTTTGAGCGCGACGGCGATGACCTGCACTGCCAAGTGCCGGTCTCGGTGGTCGTGGCGGCCTTGGGTGGCGAGATCGACGTGCCCACGCTCGCGGGCAAGGCCACCATCGACATCCCCGAAGGCACCCAGCACGGCAAAACCTTCCGCTTGCGCGGCAAGGGCATCAAAGGCGTGCGCGCGAGCTACCCTGGGGACCTCTACTGCCACATCTCGGTGGAGACACCGGTCAAGCTCACCGAGCACCAGCGCAAGCTGCTCAAAGAGTTGGGCGATTCGTTCAAAAAAGGCGGCCACAAGCACAGCCCGAACGACCAAGGTTGGTTTGAAAAGGCCAAGTCGTTTTTCAATTGAGCCCCACACTATCGAATAGATGAAAACTATTGAATAGCGGAATTCGATAGTTTTCATCAAAATACAGCCATGGGGCACGTGCCCCAACAGGAGCACCCCATGGCCGCCATCATTCGACAAGTCAGACCCGTCTGGCATCAACTCCAACGTTTCGACTGGCCCGTCCCGCCCAACGCGGGCTGGATCAGCGCCTTGGCTTTGGGCGCGGCCGTGCTGCTCATGGCGGGTGTGGTCTCGCTGAGCACCTTTTGGGCGCCCACCCGCCTGTGGTGGGAAGGTGCCGTGGGCACGGGCGCATGGGTGCCCGGCGTGCAAGCGTCCCTGCTCGCGGCCATGGCCACCGCAGTGGGCGCTTTGCCGGTGTTTTTGGTGCAGCGCGTGAGCAAGCGCCAAGAGCTCGGTTTGATGGCGTTTTCCGCCGGCGTCATGTTGGCCGCCTCGATTTTTGCCTTGCTCTTGCCGTCCTTGGCCGCGGGTCAAACCCTCTTGGCCGCCACGGCCAACCCAAGCACCGGTGCGGCGGCTTTGAGCGCCATCGGTTTGCTCATGGGCATGGGTTTGATGATCGCCATCGACCGGCGCTTGCCGCACGAACACGCCGTCTTGCCGCCGGCGGCGGCGGGACACACCCAAGCCTGGCAGACCCATGGCGAGTCGGCCGAAGCCACCCGGGCCTGGCTCATGGTGTTGGCGATCTTGATCCACAACGTGCCCGAAGGTTTGGCGGTCGGTGCGGCCTATGCCGATGGTGCGGACATGAGCAACAGCGCCTCGGTCGCCTTGGCCATCGGTTTGCAAAACATGCCCGAAGGCCTGATCGTGGCCATGGCCTTGCGCAGCTTGGGCCACTCGGCATTCATGGCTTGGGGCGTGGCCGCCCTCACGGGCTTGGCCGAACCCTTGGGCGCCATCTTGGGGTTGTGGGCCTTGGGCAGTGTGCCCTCGCTCTACCCCATCGGTTTGGCCTTGGCCGCCGGCGCGATGTTGTTTGTGATCAGCCACGAAATCATCCCCGAAACCCACCGCGACGGTTTTGAGGGCATGGCCTCGATCACGCTCATGGGCGGCTTCATCTTCATGCTCATGCTCGACGCAGCGTTGGCCTGAATCCGCACCGTTAAGATTCCCCCAACCAAAGGGGAACACACATGCGATGGATGGGGTTGGCCGCAGGCCTGTTGAGCGCCGCAACGGCAGGGGCACAAACGCCCAACGATTTGAGCGCTTGTTTGGCCGAGCTTCAAGCCCCAGCCAGGCAAGCGGGCGTGAATGCGGCCACTTGGCGCACCCACACCACGGGCTTGGTGTCCGAGCCGCGCGCGGTCGCAGCACTCAACACGCAGCCCGAATTCAGCACGCCAATTTGGGATTACTTGGCCGTCTTGGTCGACGAAGAGCGCGTGGCGCAAGGCCAAGCCATGCTGGCCACCCACGCCGATGTGCTCAAGCGGGTGCACGCCCGCTACGGCGTGGACCCGGCCACGGTGGTGGCGGTCTGGGGCGTGGAGAGCAACTACGGCCAAGGCTTTGGCCGCTTCCCCATCGTTCAGGCCTTGGCCACCCTGTCGTGCGAGGGCCGCCGCCAAACGTTTTTTCGCGGTGAGCTGTTCGCCGCCCTGCGCATCGTGCAAGCGGGCCACTTCCCCGCCGAGCAGTTCCTGGGCTCATGGGCCGGTGCCTTTGGCCACACCCAATTCATGCCCACCACTTTTGAGCGCTTGGCCGTGGACTTTGACGGCGATGGCCGCGCCGACCTGATGGGCAACACCGCCGACGCCTTGGCCTCCACCGCCCACTTCTTGCAGCGCGCGGGTTGGCAAGACGGTCAGGTTTGGGGCTTTGAAGTGCAAGTGCCCAAGGGTGTGGTGCCCGACAGCGGCGAAGGCCGGCGCGTCAAGCGCGTCGTGGACCACTGGCGTTCTTTGGGCTTGCGCCGTGTCGACGGCAGCGCCCTGCCCGCCCATCTGCCCAAAGCCGGCTTGATGCGCCCCGCGGGCCCGCAAGGCCCGGCGTTTTTGGTGATGCGCAACTTCGACGCGGTGTTCAGCTACAACGCCGCCGAAAGTTACGGTTTGGCGATCGCGCACTTGGCGGACCGCTTGCGCGGCGGTCAGCCTTTTGCCACCGCTTGGCCGACCGACGATCCGGGTTTGTCACGCGCCGAGCGCCGCAGCCTGCAAACGCTGCTGCTCATGCGCGGGCACGACATCGGTGAAGTCGATGGCGCCTTGGGCGAGAAAAGCCGAACCGCCATCAAAACCGAACAAGCCCGTTTGGGTTGGTCGGTGGATGGCCGGGCCGGGCAGCGCTTGCTGCAAACGCTGCGCCAGCCCTGAAGGTTCCAACGGCCCTCAGCCGCCCAAACCGGCGAAGACGTTTTGCACGTCTTCGTTGTCGTCGATCGCGGCCAAGAACGCCTCGACTTCGGCCAAAGCCTCGGCGCTCAAGCTGGCCGGGTCGACGGGGTTTTTGGGTTGGTAACCGAGCTTGTTGGACAGCACGGTGAAGCCGTGTGCGGGCAAGGCACGACTCACCAAGTCCAGGTCGGTGGGTTCGGTGATGAACACCGTCACGCCGTCTTCGTCCGCGGGCTCGAAGTCCTGTGCACCCGCTTCGATGGCCGCGAGTTCGGGGTCGGCCCCGGCGGCGGCGGGTTCGGCTTCGATGATGCCCACGTGGTTGAAATCCCAAGACACCGAACCGCTGGTGCCTTGCTGACCTTTGCGAAACAACACGCGCATGTCGGACGCGCTGCGGTTGACGTTGTCGGTCAGCACCTCGATCATCACCGGGACTTGGTGCGGCGCAAAGCCTTCGTAAATCACGCGATCAAAGCTCACCGCGTCACCCAGCAAGCCCGCGCCTTTTTTGATGGCGCGCTCCAGCGTTTCCTTGGGCATGGACACCTTGCGGGCCTGTTCCACCACCAAGCGCAGGCGCGAATTGGCCGCGGGGTCTGGGCCGTTGCGGGCCGCGATCATGATGTCCTTGGCCAAGCGGCCAAACAATTTGCCTCTGGCGTCGGCGGCTTGTGCCTTGCCTTTGGCTTTCCACTGTGCGCCCATGGGCTGCTCCTTGCGTGATGGGACTCGCCGCCATGGCGATCCGGGTCTCCAAGTGTAGTGGACGGCGCGGCGCGTCCCAGCCTGCGGCCCTCACCAACCAGCGTGCAGCACCCCGTCTTGCAAGCGCCAAGCCGCACTGGCCATGGCGCGGGCCTCGGCTTCGTCGTGGGTGACGAGCACGGCGCGCATGCCGTGCTCGGCGATGCGCTGGGCGAATTCGTCGCGCAGGTCGGCGCGCAAGTCGGCGTCGAGCGCAGAAAACGGCTCGTCGAGCAACAACGCCCGTGGCTGGGTGATGAGGGCGCGGGCCAAGGCCACGCGCTGCTGCTCGCCACCGGACAAGGTGTCCACCCGCTCCCGACCGCGCCCACCCAAACCAAAACGTTGCAACAGGTCATCGGCGCGCGCACGCGCCTGCGCGCGCGGCACACCTTGCTCGACCAAACCAAAGGCCACGTTGTCTTGCAGGTTCAGGTGCGGGAACAGCGCGAAGTCTTGGAACATCAAGGCCAGTCGGCGGCGCTCGGGCGGCCAGTCGCTGATGTCTTGACCGTCCAGCCAGATACTTCCAGCTTCGGGCGTTTCCAGCCCCGCGATGATTTTGAGCAGCGTGCTCTTGCCGCTGCCCGAAGCGCCGAGCAAGGCCACGGTTTGCCCCGGCGCCACCGACAGGCTCACGCCGCGCAGCAGCGCTTGTGGCTGGCCGTTTGGTCCGCACCAGTGGTGGGTGATGTTGCGCAGTTCAAGCATGGTTCGATTCTCGCCGGGGGCGCCCTTCAATCAACACAAACACACACAGCGCCAAGACCATGAGCCCGGCCGAGAGCACCCACGCCGTGTCCAGGTTGGCCGCACCGGGGCGGCCCAAACGCTGGTAAATCAAGGTGGTCAAGGTCAACCACTCGGGCCGCGACAAGAGCAGCGAGACCGCAAACTCACCCAACATGGTGGCCGCAGCAAAGGCCATGCCCCGGCGAAGCGCGCCTGAGACCAGCGGCAGTGTCACGCGCCACCACACCCGCCCAGGCGACGCGCCCAAGCTGGCCGCGGCCTTTGCGTATTGGGCGGGCAAGGCGTCCAGCGCAGCGGCCAAAGCCTTGGCCACAAACGGGTAGGCCAGCAGCGCATAGGCCAAGATCAAAAGGGGCAAGCTGGCCAACCACTGCGGGTACAGCAACAGCAAACCAAAGGCCAGCGCCACCGGCGAGACCACCAGCGGCGCGTACGCACTGGCGCGCCAGGTCAATGCTGGTGCGGCCCAGCGGCGCATGGCTTGGCCGGCCAAGGCATGCAACACGCCTAAGACCGTGGCCAAAATCAAGGCCATGGCGGTGAAGCGCAAGGTGTTGCCCAGGGCCAAGCGCACGTCCTCATCGGCCCACACCAACGCGCCCTGCCCCCACGCGGCCGCGTGCACCCCCTGCACCAAAAGCGCGAGCAAGGGCGCGCCACACAGCAGCCACCACGTCAACAAGGACAGCGCCCACCATCCCCACGCCGCTCGGCCCGCCAAGGCTTGGCGCGGCACAGGCACCACGCGGTTCGGGCTGGACAAGCGCCGCTCCACCCACGCATA
>JBFZCK010000082.1:0-4122 GCA_041307965.1 Burkholderiales bacterium
TGGACAGCTACAACCAAATTTCCTTGGGTGGTGTCAACGGCATTCGCGCCTACACCACCAGCGACGGCGTGGGCGATGAGGGCGTGCAACTGTCCTTCGACCTGACGCACCAGATCAACAACGGCCTGTTTGCAGGTGTCTTGTACGACGTGGGTGTGGTCAAACAAAACATCAAGGCCGTCGGCGGCGTCAACCCCGACCCTTACAGCCTGTCGGGTGCTGGTGTCCAGATGGGCGGCAACATGGGGGCTTGGAGCTGGAACGCGATCATGGCCAAAGGCTTGGACAAGACCGAGCCTTTTGAGACCGCGGTGACGGAAGAGCTGGAGAAGTGGCGCGGCTCGGTTGCGCTGAACTACCGCTTCTGATAACATTTTTGGGTTAATTTTCAACAAATTAAACCCAAAATGTCACAAAAAACAACACCTCTCAGGCCTTGGTGTGCCGCGACCGCTGGGGTCGCGACCCTGCTCTGGATGGCGGCGGTGCAGGCTGCCACGGTGCAGCCTTGGCATTTGGGTGCTTTGGCGCCCAACCCCCAAGCACCTGCGGCCATCGGCACGGTGGGCATTGCGCCCGGCCCGCACACGGTGGTGGTGGCGGTCTTGGACAGTGGCGTCATCGCCGATCACCCCAGCCTGCAGGGCCAGCTTTTGCCGGGCGCCGACATGCAGTCCCCGCCAGCCAATGTGCGCGGTACCCGTTCTTCCAACTTTGCCCCCGATGCGCTCGAAACGCGCTGCTCGGGCCGTTTGGTGTCCGAGTCTTTGCGGGTGCACGGCACCGAAGTCACCAGCCTGATCGTGGGCAATGGGCACGAGGGTGTCTGGGGCGTCAACCCCCAGGCACGGGTTGTTCCCATTCGCCTGATGGGCGCTTGTGGCATGAGCCGCACCGACTTGCTCGACGCCATGGCTTGGGCCGCGGGTTTACCGGTGGCGGGCATGCCCACCAACCCCAACCCCGCGCGCATCATCAACCTGAGCTTGGCCGGGGGCAGTTCCACCTGCGCGCCCGAACTGCAGCGTTTGGTGAACCAGCTGCTGAGCAAGGGTGTGTTCTTGGTCGCCGCTGCAGGCAACAACTTTCACAAACCCTTGCCTGAGCCGGCCAACTGCAAGGGCGTGTTGTCGGTGGGTTCGGTGGATGCCGAGAACCGCATCGAGGTTTATTCGGCCCTCGATCCCCGCACGGTCTTGTATGCACCCGGTGGTGGGCGCGACTTGCACAATGGCCAACCTTGGGAACAAAACAAACTGCGGGTGGCCACCTACGATTTGGACGTCTTTGGCCGCGAACGCCCCAACGCGTTGGACCGCGGCATGGGCACCAGTTTTGCTGCACCCGTGGTGTCGGGGTTTTTGTCTCTTTGGTTATCTCACCACCCAGACAAAACCCCCAGCCAGTTCATGCGCGAGCTGCCGCAATTTTTACAATCCGTCACGCCCACGTTCAAGTGCCCCGATTGCCAGCCCAAGGGCCTGATCGGCTCAGACATCGCCTTCAAACCATGACCGCATTGCGTCAGTTGATCATCGGAACTGCTTGGCTGCTGATAGCCAACGCCTCTGCGGCCCAATCGGTGTGGCATTGCTCGCGGCAAGCCGACCTGGGCCCGTTGGTGGGAGATTCAGCGCAAGCAGGACAACCCGCAGACGACGGTGACTTTCAAATTGCATCCATGAGCGCCAATTCAGATGTCATTGGCGTCACCCTGCGCGACCTCGTCGATGTTTATGCCGGCATGCCGGTGCGCATTGGTGGGCGCCCCCTGACGGCATGCTTCAACAGCGACAACGATCCGTCCAGTGAGCAAGCGCTGTCATCGCTGGGACTCAACACGAACGCCATGTCGGCTTTGGCCCGCAAAAGCGCCATCGTGCGCAGCCAATTGATATGGGTCAGCAACCAAGAAGACATGATGCACTGCATCTCGCGCAACTTTCCCGCGGTGGGTTACTTCGCCAACCCCAAAGACACGTCCGAAGTGTCACCTTGCTTTTAAATCGGCCCTGCGCTTTGGGGCATGCGCCAGGGTTGGCGCTGGCGCATCAAACCGCCACAGCGCCGCTGTCGGTGCTGCTGCGCCAAGGCTGAACCACGGCTTGCCCAATGTTCTCGGGGGCTTTGCACAAAATGGCATCCAAGGTGTGCGCCGACAAACTTTGGTAGGTGCCTGTGCCCTGCCCCAATCGGCAGCCCATGAGCTTCATGGCGCGCTCTTGAGCCAATGAGCTCAAGCCTTCGGCTGCAATGGGGATGCGCCGAACCAAGGCCACGCGAGCCAATTCCTGCATGCGAGCACTCAAGACGTTGGCGTCGGCGGTTTGGGCCATCAAGCGCTTGTCAAATTTGGCACCCGCCAAGCTCCACTGACGCAGCAGACTGTGTGACTGAGCGGTGGATCCAAAACCATCGATGGTCAGGGACAAGCCCATGCTGTCGAAGGTTTCAAAGTTGCGCAGCTGTTGCGGGCTCATGTGCAGCAACATGCCTTCGTGAATTTCCAAGGCCACGGCTTGGTGCGGCAATCCAAACTCAGCACACAAAGCGCGAATGCGCGCAGGGAACGTGGGTGTGTTGAACTGCTTGGCGCTGATGTTGAAGTTCAACACCAAGGTGCCGTGGTGCCGATGCCAGTTGCCCACCTGCGAGAAAGCGGTCTTCAAAGCCCAGTCTTCGAAGGGCAAGACGAGGTCGTTGCGTTCAGCCAAACCGATGAACTCAGCCGGTGAAACATGCACAGGCAATGCACCAGGGCGGTCCCAGTGGATCATCGCCTCCACACCGTGCAAGCTGCCCTGAGACAAGTCGGTGATGGGCACATAGCGCATGTGAATGCCCGCTTCGGCCAAGGCGTCGTGCAGCGCGTGGTCGGGTGGGCTCCAAGCACGGGGAGCGCGCAAGCGCAAGGGGTTGTCGGCGTCGTCCGAATCGGTTGCTTCTTTGGGCGCGATGCGCAGGTTGATGCCTTGGCTTTGGAACCAGAACAAGGCCATGGCCAGCAGCCCGAAGACGATGGTGACGCTGCTCATGGATTCGGACAGGCTGGGCGTGGTGTCCACGCGCAGGTGCACATTGCCCAAAACTTGGCTACCCACACTCACAGGCGCCATGACCATCAACTCACTGCGCTCAAAGCGGCTGCGCCCATCGTCCAACTGGGCCAAAGCGAACTCGTTGCTCGCACCGTTGGGGTCATAAGCGGCCACCACGCCACCATTGGCGTCGAGCAAACTGGCCGACACCACGCTGGGGTGGTCCTTCAGAAAGTCCAGAACGTGCTGGGCGTAGTTGGGGTCGTTGAGCACCATGGGCGCGAGCATTTTTTGCGACAAGCTGTTGGCCAATTGCTCTTGCTCTTGAAGCAAAGATCGCTTGGCCAGCCAGTACGACAAGCCCGCAAACGCCACGAACAGCAAGCCCAGCACCAACCACCACCAGGCGTTGACCATGGAGGTTTTTGGTTTAGCCCATCTGAACAGTCGTGAACCCATGATTCAATTCCTTTAAATTCATGCGCCATTCTAGACATCAGGGGAGCGATGAATTGTTAAATTTCCTTAAACATGCACCCTTTTGGGTGTTGCAATGTAACAACACAAAGTACTATTTATGAGGGGCAAAAGCCAAGTTTTTCACAAAAGTTAGTTTAAAAGAATTCTATTAATTGAGTGTCGGAATTAATTGTTAATAGCCGTTATTTAATCATTCTTAATAAATCTGAATTCACTTAATAAAGGTTAATAATTCGCACCCTTGATTGACCATATATTTGCCTCATCGAATTCAATTTAATGAATTGCAACACGGCAAAGGCAACAACCCCATGGTCACCTCTCCCTTCTCTGTACCCGGCTCGCGGCACCTGATCAGCGCCGCCGTGCTGAGTGTCCTGTGCGCCCCATTGTGGGCCCAGACCGCCACCCCACTCGACTTCAGCCGCCTCGTGGGCGCCTCATCCATCAGCACACAGCTGGACGCGCCCTTGGCCGACAAAGCCGGCACGGTGCGCGCCAACGCCTTGGCTGAACTCATCGGCCAGGCCTTGCAAAAAAGCCCGCAGCTGCAGCAAGCGCAGTCTCAGCAAGACGCCGCCTTGGCTCGCCAAGGCCTCAGCCG
>JBFZCK010000083.1:0-26019 GCA_041307965.1 Burkholderiales bacterium
CCAGCCTGACCCAAGGTCACGCTTGTGAAGGCGCTGAAGACGAGGCCCAGCGCGCGGCAGCCTGCGTCGTGCAACACCTCAACGCCGGGCGCTTGCCCGTGGCCTTGGTGGCCAACGACCGTTTGCTCACGCGCCGCGTCAGCGCTTTGCTCCAAGCCCAGTCGGTGGTCTTGCGCGATGAGACGGGTTGGATGTTGTCGACCACACGGTCGGCCTCGGCGCTCTTGGGGCTCTTGCGCGCAGCCGCACCCCTGGCGCGCATGGACGAGGCACTGGATTGGTTAAAAAGCGCGCCGGCATACGCGCCCGGTCAGGTCATGGCCTTGGAGCAGCGCGCCCGACGCCAACGTTGGGGCTCGGCCAGTGCGGCCATGCTGGCTGCGCCTGAGCGCTGGCCTGAAGGGGCCATGGCCTTGTTGCAAGGTTTGCAAGCGCCTCGTTCTTTGGACCAATGGTTGCCAGACTTGGCCAGCGCTTTAGAAGCCTGTGGCCTGTGGTCGGTGTTCTCCCACGACAGCGCGGGCCAGTCGCTGTTGCGCGCTTTGCGTTTGTCGCCCGGTGCCGGAAAAGAGCTGCAAGAGCTGGCCGAGGTCGCCGCAGCGGTCGCGGGCACCCAGCGGCGCCACCAAACACTCTCGCTGCCGGCCTTCACCGCTTGGGTGCGCGATGTCTTGGAGTCCACCCGGTTTGCGCCACCGCGCCAAGCCGACGCCTCGGTGGTGGTCTTGCCCATGGCCCAGTTGCTCGGGCGCACCTTTGCCGCCGTGGTGGTGCCCGGTTGTGACGAGCTCAACCTCAACCCCAGCCCCGAGGTGCCGGGTCAGTGGACCTTGGCCCAACGCGAGGCCTTGGGTTTGCCCTCGCGCGCCGACTTGGCGCAGACGGCTTTGGCCGCCTGGCAGGTGGTGCTCGCGCAGGCGCACGTGGATGTGCTGTGGCGCACCCAAGATGGGGGCGACGTGCGTTTGCCCAGTCCGTGGGTTTTGGCCCTTGGACGTCAGGGGCTGCTGTCCGTTGCCGCTGACCCACGGGTGCTTTGGCACGGCGACTTGCGCGTGGCGCCACCGCCCAAGCCGACGGCGCAAGGCTTGTTGCCCGAGACCTTGTCGGCCAGCGCTTACCAAGACTTGCGCGACTGCCCCTACCGATTTTTTGCTTTGCGTGCGCTGCGCCTGAGCGTGCCCGAGGAGCTGGAGGCCCAACCCGATGCGCGAGACTGGGGCAATTTTTTGCACCGCACGCTCAAGGCCTTTCACGAGTCCCGGGGCGATGCACGCCCGGGCACAGCGACCGACCGCGACGCGCTGGAGCGCTGCGCACAAGCCACCTTGGTCGACATGGGCTTGGCCCAGACACCCGGTTTTGTGCCGTACTTGGCCGTTTGGCCAGCGGTGCGCGAAGGTTATCTGGCTTGGTTGCCGGGCCACGAGGTGCTGGCCAGCTTTGACCGTGCCGAGACGCGTCTGACGGCCTCGGCCGGCCCTTACACCTTGGTGGGTGAACTCGACCGCATCGACCGGGTGCTCAGCGACGGGGTGATGGTCGATTGGGTCATGGATTACAAATCGGAGCGGCCCGAGAAAACCCGCCAGCGCGTGAAAAACCCCTTCGAAGACACGCAGCTCGCCTTTTACGCCGCACTGCTGCCCGACGGGCCTTTGCGCGCGGGCTACCTCAGCTTGAGCGACGGACGCACACAAGGGCTCGAGAAGGCCACCGCGATGGTTGAACAAGAGGACATCGAAGCGGCCCGAGACGCGCTGCTCGCCGGTGTGCAAGCCGATCTGGACCGCATCGAACAAGGCCACGCCTTGCCGGCTTTGGGCGAAGGTGCGGCGTGTGAACACTGCCGCGCGCGCGGCCTGTGCCGCAAAGACTTTTGGGAGACACCGGCATGAGCGCCGCATTTCAAATCAATGGCCGCGCCGTGCCGGTGGCCGAGTTCTACGCACGCGCTTGTGACCCCCAGCGTTCGGTGGCCGTGGAAGCGTGTGCGGGCGCGGGCAAGACCTGGATGCTGATCGCGCGCATCGTGCGCGCTTTGCTTGAAGGTTGCGAGCCGCAAGACATCTTGGCGATCACCTTCACCAAAAAAGCCGCCGCCGACATGCGCAAGCGTTTGGGCGAAGCCTTGGCCGAGTTCGAAGACATGGACGAGGTCCAAGCGCTGCAGGCCCTGAAGGACCGCGGTGTGCCCGAACCCCAAGCCAGCGCCTGGGTGCAGCCGGTGCGCGAACTCGCCGCCCGCGTCTTGGCCAGTGGCCGCCCGGTTCAGGTGCGCACCTTCCACAGCTGGTTCGGCGCGCTCTTGCGCAACGCCCCGGTGTCCGTGGTGCAAGCGCTCGAGTTGCCACTGCAATACGAGTTGCTCGAGGACGATGGCAAGGCCATCCCGCTCTTGCTGCCGCTTTTTTATGCCGAACTGAAAAAAGACGCACAGATCCACCAAGACTTCACGCAGACCGTGGCCCTGTTTGGCCGCAGCAGCACCGAAAAAGCGCTGATCGAGGCGCTGCGCAAGCGTGTTGAATTCAGCCTGGCCGATTCAAAAGGACTGGTGGATACGTCGGTGCAGACTTTTGCACAGCGCTACCCGCACTTGGCCTCATGGCCCACACCCGAGGCCTCGCTGAGCACGGCCGCGGCGCGCGAGCGTTGGCTGGCGTGGGCCAAGGACTTGGGCGCCGAGGGCAACGTCACCCCCCGCAAAGCCGCCGATGCAATCGTCAAAGCGTTTGAGGTGGGTGATAGTCCCGCTGAGCAGGCCCAACGTTTGGCGCAGCTGCGCAAAGCCCTGTTCATCCAAAAAGAAGACCGGCTGAGCAAAAACCTGGAAAAGTTCGAGCCGGCCAAAGCCGCCGAGCCCGAGCTGGCCGAGTGTTGGCGTGCGCACCAGCAGCACCAAGCGTGGTCGCACCACCAGCGCATGGCACGCTTGACGCGGGTCTTGCTCGAGACCTACCGCAAGCTCAAACAGGCAAGCGCGTGGGTCGACATGAACGACATCGAAGGCGCGGCCCAGCGGCTCTTGTCCGATGCCGAACTCTCGGGTTGGCTGCAGCAGCGCTTGGATGCGCGGGTGCGCCATTTGCTCATCGATGAATTTCAAGACACCAACCCCTTGCAGTGGCAGGCTTTGTACGGATGGCTATCGGCTTATGTGGGCGCGGGTTCGGGAGACGCGCCGAGCGTGTTTTTGGTGGGCGACCCCAAGCAGTCGATCTACCGCTTCCGACGCGCCGAGCCGCAGGTGTTCTTGGCGGCACAAGACTTTGTCGTGAAGGGCTTGAGCGGTGATGTGCTGAGCTGCGACCACACCCGCCGCTGTGCCCCGGCGGTGGTGTCTTTGCTCAACACCGCCATGGCACAAGCCGTGCAAGCGGGTGAGTACGGCGCACATTTTCGAGCGCACACCACCCAGAGCACCGTTGAGGGTGCGGTGCTGCGTTTGCCCGTGGTCGAGCGCGGCCCCAAGGCCGCGGCCGACGAGGCCCCAGCCGACTGGCGCGACAGCCTGAGCACCCCGCTCAGAGCGTTGGAAGACACCATCAAAGCCCAAGAGGCACGTCAAGCCGCGCGTTGGTTGCGCCAGCGCATCGACGCGGGTGAGCTCAGCGCCGACGGTGTGATGGTTTTGTCGCGCAAGCGCGAACGCTTGGGCCTGATGCACGAGGCGTTGCGCGACGTGGGTTTGGCCAGCGAACAACCCGAGCAACGCGAATTGAAGGACGCGCCTGCGGTGCAGGACGTGGTGGCCTTGCTCGATGTGCTGGTCTCGACGCGCCACGACGCCAGCTTGGCCCAGGCCTTGAAGTCGCCCCTGTTCGCTTGGACCGATGCCGATTTGGCGCGTTTGGCCACGCAGCAGCGGCACTCGCCGGACAGCCCGTGGTGGGAGCTCTTGCAAACCCACGCCGAGTCTTGGGGCTGTGCGGATGTCGCCGAACGTTTGCGCCAATACCAAGGCTGGGTGTTGCAATGGCCGCCGCACGACGCGCTGTCCGCGATCTTCGAAGATTTGCAGGTTTTGCAACGCTACGCCCAAGCCGTGGCCCCGCGTTTGCGCGCCGCCACCGAGAGCAGTTTGCGCGACGTCTTGGCGCAGTCCTTGGCGCAAGACCGGGGGCGTTTTTTGAGCATGTACCGATTGGTGCGAGCGCTCAAAGCCGAAGGCAACAAGGCCACGCCGAGCCACACGCCCGGCGCGATTCGTTTGTTGACCATCCACGGCGCCAAGGGCTTGGAAGCCGACACCGTGCTCTTGCTCGACACCGATGCCTTGCCCAGCAAACCCGCCACCATGGCGGTGTTGGTGGATTGGCCCGGCGAAAACCCCGCGCCTTCTCGCTTCGTGTTTTTGGCACGCGAACAGGCCCCACCCGAATGCGCCCAAACGCTGATGGACCAAGAACAGGCCGCTCGTGCCGTCGAAGAGCTCAACGCCCTGTACGTGGCCGTCACACGCGCAGAAACCCGTTTGGTCTTGTCGTGTGTGGAGCCCCACCAAACCCAAAGCCACACCAGTTGGTGGCAGCGCTTGAGCGAGGGTGCCACGCCCGTTGAAGTGGCGGACGGTGGCAGCACGGTGGCCGCTTTGCCCAGCACCGTGCAGGGTTGGGGCGTGCCCCCGGTGGACGCCTCGGTGATGTTGGCCTGGACCGAACGGGCGCAAGCCCGACAGGCCCGCCACGGCGAGCCCGTCAGCGACGACCTGCGCGCCCGTTTGGGCTCGGCGATGCACCGCTTGCTCGAGTGGCGGCCCACACCGGACGCGGGGTTCGATTGGTCCGATGCCCAGCGCCAAGCGGTGGCGCGGGAGTTTGAATTGGATGCGGCGCAGGCCGATGAGGCTTTGCGCATGGCGCGTGGGGTGTGCCAAGGCGAGGCCGCTTGGGTTTGGGATGCGCAACGCGTGAGCCAGTGGTTCAATGAGGTGCCGGTGAACCACGCCGGTCAGTCGCTGCGCATCGACCGTTTGGTGCGCGAGCGCGACAGCGGCCAGTGGTGGGTGTTGGATTACAAAAGCGCCCACTCGCCCCAAACCCAAACCGCACTGCTGGATCAGATGCAAGGCTATGCCCAAGCTTTGCGGGCCGTGCCCGACATGGGTTCGGTGCGCTTGGCCTTCATCACGCCACAGGGGGCGCTTTTGGAAGTGCCGGTTCAGGAAGCACAACCATGAGCGTTCACAACACCCTGAACGTGGATGTGGCCGTGATCGGCGCGGGCCCCGCCGGTTTGATGGCCGCCGAGGTCTTGTCGGCTGCGGGGGTCTCGGTGCATGTGTTCGACGCCATGCCCTCGGTGGGGCGCAAGTTCTTGCTCGCGGGCAAGGGCGGGCTGAACATGACCCACGCCGAAGCGCTGGACGCTTTCATCGATCGCTTCGGCCCCCAATCGGCCGAGGTGGGGGCTTGGTTAACAGCCTGGGGCCCTGATGCCGTGCGGGCTTGGGCGCACGGCTTGGGCATCGAGACCTTTGTGGGCAGCTCCCACCGCGTCTTTCCCACCGACATGAAGGCCGCGCCTTTGTTGCGCGCTTGGCTGCAGCGCTTGCGCCATCCCGCCGCGGGCGGTGTGCCGGTGCAGTTCCACATGCGCCACCGCTGTGTCGGTTGGCGAGGCGAGGGTGGTGAGGGCCACTGGGCGTTCGAACACGGCGATGCTGAGGTGCATGTTCATACCCGCGCCACCGTGCTGGCCTTGGGCGGGGCGAGCTGGTCGCGCTTGGGTTCGGACGGTGCGTGGGCCCGATGGGCCGGTGATCTCGGTGTGGCGGTGGCGCCGCTGCAGCCCGCCAATGTGGGCTTTGAGGTGGCGGGCACACCCGCCCATGCGGCGCACGGTTGGAGCCCTTGGTTGGTCGAGCGTTTTGCGGGTCAGCCGCTCAAGACCGTGGCCTTGCATGCGCCGGACCTGAGTGGCGCGGTGGTGCAGCGGCGCGGTGAGATGGTGATCACCGAGCACGGCATCGAAGGCAGCTTGGTCTACGCCTTGGGCGCTGGCATTCGCGAGGCTTTGCACCGCGGCGAGCTCACGGTGCACCTGGACCTGTTGCCCGATTGGCGCGCCGAGGACGTCTTGGCGCAGGTCGTTCACCCGCGCGGCTCGCGCAGCCTGTCCAGCCATTTGAAGAGCCGCTTGCGTCTTGACGGGCTCAAATCGGCTTTGCTCAACGAATGCTTGGTTGCCGACGATCGCCAAGACCCACATCGGCTGGCGCAGGCGATCAAGCACTTGCCCTTGCGTTTGGTGCGACCCCGACCGATCGATGAAGCCATCAGCACCGCCGGGGGCGTTCGCTTGGACTCGCTCACGCCCGAGTTGATGTCGCGCCAACACCCGGGGGTGTTTTGGGCTGGTGAGATGCTGGATTGGGAGGCGCCTACAGGGGGCTATTTGCTCACCGCCGCTTGGGCCAGCGGGGTGGTGGCGGGCCAGGGCGCTGTGCGCTGGCTCGGCGAAAAAAGGTGACGAGCCTTGACCCCGGCACTGACTCCACGGTTAGGGCTGCTTGGTTCCCCACCTGACCCGGTTGGCCGCTTGACCATGCGGGAAGGCTCGTCGGTATCTATTGTAGGCGAAGGCTAGAATCAACACCCATGTCCTACGTCGTCTTGGCCCGCAAATACCGCCCGCGCAACTTCACCGAAATGGTGGGGCAGGGTCACGTGGTCCAAGCCTTGACCAACGCGCTGACCTCCCAGCGCCTGCACCACGCCTATTTGTTCACCGGCACCCGCGGCGTGGGCAAGACCACCGTCTCGCGTATCTTGGCCAAATCGCTCAACTGTTTGGGCGCTGACGGCCACGGTGACATCACCGCCGAGCCCTGCGGCGTGTGCCAAGCCTGCACCGACATCGACGCCGGGCGCTTCGTGGACTACACCGAACTCGACGCCGCTTCCAACCGCGGTGTTGAAGATGTGCAGTCGCTGCTCGAACAAGCCGTCTACAAACCGGTGCAAGGGCGCTTCAAGGTTTTCATGATCGACGAGGTGCACATGCTCACGGGGCATGCGTTCAACGCCATGCTCAAGACCTTGGAGGAGCCCCCCGAGTACTTGAAATTCGTCTTGGCCACCACCGACCCACAAAAAGTGCCGGTGACCGTGCTCTCGCGCTGTTTGCAATTCAACCTGCGGCCCATGCCGCCCGACACGGTCTTGCAGCACTTGCAGCAGGTTCTGCAAGCCGAGGGCGTGGCCGCCGAGGTTGGCGCTTTGCGATTGATTGCCCGGGGCGCGCGCGGCTCCATGCGCGATGCGCTCTCGCTCACCGATCAGGCCATCGCTTTTGGTGGGGGCCAGTTGCAAGAAGACACCGTGCGCCACATGCTCGGCGCGGTCGACCGCAGCCACGTGTTCCGGTTGATCGAAGCCTTGTCGCAAGCCGATGGTGCCTCGGTGCTCAACACCATCGATGCTTTGCGTTTGAATGGACTGAGTGCGGCGGCCACCTTGGAAGACATGGGCACGGTCTTGCAGCGCATGGCCGTGGTCCAAGCGGTGCCCGAACGTGCCCAGGAGACCGACCCGAGCGACCCCGATGCCCAGCAAGTGGCCGCTTTGGCCCAAGCCATGCCGGCCGATGAAACCCAGTTGCTCTACAGCCTGTGTTTGCACGGTCGCGCCGAGTTGGGTTTGGCGCCCGACGAATACGCCGCACTCACCATGGTGCTTTTGCGCTTGCTGGCCTTCAAACCGACGGAAAAAAAAAGCCTGAAAACGGCGTCAACGCCGACTGAAGCGCTTGCGGCCTTGCCAGTGGCCGCTCCCACCATGGCCGCCGCTCAGCGGCCCACGCCAGTGCCCACCCCGGCGTCGGCACCCCAACCCGAACCCCTGCCTCAGGCCAAGCCAGCCTTGGCGCCTGCCATGCCACAAGCCCCTGCGGTGGTGGCCATTGCCGTGCGCGAGCAAGGAGAGCCCAGCGAGCGCGACCGGCCCCAGCCCTATGTGCCTGAGGTGAGCCCAGCGCCCACCGCCTCGGCCCCGAACGTGCAAACCCCCGAAGGGGATTTTTGGTTCGACACCGTCTCGGCCCTGCTGGCCGCTGAGGCCATCACCGCCATGACGCGTGAGTTGGCCTTGCAGTCCCAATTGGTGGCGAAGGACGAGTCTCAGTGGGTGCTTCGTTTGGAGCGCGAATCGCTCAACCAGCCCAACAACCGCGACCGCTTGACGGTGGCCCTGAACAACGCAGGGCATGCCGTGGGTTTGGTGGTGGAGGTGGGCCCCGTGGTGGACACACCGGCGCGGCGTTTGTTGGCGGCCCAAGCCGAGCGTCAACGCCAAGCCGAGGACACCATCATGGCCGACCCGTTCGTGCAGACATTGATGCGCGACTACGGCGGCAAAATCGTACCGGGCTCATTGCAGCCCATGGATGTTTGATTGTTTATTTGAAGGAAAACCATGTTCAACAAGGGACAACTCGCGGGCCTGATGAAGCAAGCCCAAGCCATGCAAGACAACCTGAAAAAGGCCCAAGATGAGCTCGCCAACGTCGAGGTCACGGGCGAATCGGGCTCGGGCATGGTCAAGGTTTTGATGACCTGCAAGCACCAGGTGCGCCGCATCACCATCGACCCTTCGCTCATGAGCGACGACAAAGAGATGGTCGAAGACTTGGTGGCCGCGGCCATCAACGACGCGGTGCGCAAAGTGGAGGAAACTTCACAAGCCCGCTTGGGTAAAGTCACCGCCGGCATGCCCGGTTTGCCCGGTGGCATGAAGCTGCCGTTCTGATCCATGGCGCACCACCATGCCTTGGAGTCCTTGGTTCAGGCCTTGCGGGCCTTGCCAGGCGTGGGGGTGAAGTCGGCACAGCGCATGGCGTTTCACTTGCTGCAGCACGACCGATCGGCCGCGCAGCGCTTGGCCATGGCCCTGCAGCACGCGGTGAGCACGGTGGCGCATTGCCGCAGTTGCAACACCTTCACCGAAGACGAAGTCTGTCCCACCTGCTTGGACCCGCGGCGCGACCGCTCATTGTTGTGTGTGGTGGAAACCCCCGCCGACCAAGATGCGCTGGAGCGCACGGGGGCGTACAAGGGCCTGTTTTTTGTCTTGATGGGCAAGCTCAGTCCGCTCGACGGCGTCGGCCCCAAAGACATTGGCATCAAAGCCTTGTTTGACCGTGTGGATGCCATGGGCTCGGATGGTCAGGCCGAGGTGCGCGAGGTGATTCTGGCCACCAATTTCACCGCCGAGGGTGAAACCACGGCTCACGTCATCACACAAGGCT
Organism: Burkholderiales bacterium; assembly: GCA_041307965.1. Classification (GTDB taxonomy): domain Bacteria; phylum Pseudomonadota; class Gammaproteobacteria; order Burkholderiales; family Burkholderiaceae_C; genus Hydrogenophaga. The sequence continues at coordinate 9,250 of JBFZCK010000083.1, forward strand.
TGAAAGATCGGGGCATTCGCATCACGCGCTTGGCGCGTGGTGTGCCCGTGGGCAGCGAATTGGAATACGTGGACTTGGGCACGATTGCCCATGCCCTGGTCGATCGGCGCTGAACCTGGCGCTCAGCTTTTTTTGCGGCTGGCCACGGTTTGTTTGGACTTCTTGCGGGTCGTTTGAACCTTCTTTTTGGGCGCCTTGGCCTTGACGGTGTTGGTTTTCACGGGTACCAGCAAGGCCACGCGTTGCTTTTTCTTGAGCTTGGCGTTGACGGAGAGCTTGTTCATTGAGGCCGCCACTTGGGGGTCTGCTCGGTGGCGTTGGGCCAAGCGTGTCAGCGTTTCTCCCTGTCGTGCCAGCACGGTGATGCGCCGCATCCGGATTTCGGCCTGCAGGTCCAAGCGGCCTTGCGTGGCCACGTGCTCGGGCACATCTTTGGTGTGGCGCTCGCTGCGTGGCACCAACAGGCTTGAGCCGGCCATGATGCGCATGCGGGGGGGGATCTGGTTGACCGAGCGTAAAGTGTTCTCGCTGAGTTTGATTTGGGCCGCCGCTTGCGTCACGGTCATTGTGCTGGGGACGGTCCATGTGGTCCAAGACGCCAGCGGGCCGTCGTAGGTGGCCAGGTTGGTCTGGAAGATCGCCGCGTTGTCCCAGGGCAGCAAGATTTGTGGTGTCGCCGCCGCCAAGACCACGGGGCGGTTGTGGGCTGGGTTGAGCGCGCGGAATTCTTTTTCTTCCACATCGGCCAGCAGGGCGATGACGCTCACGTCCATGTCGCGCTCAATGGTCACCGTGTTGAAGAAGGGGTGGTTGTCGATCTCGGGCAAGGTCACGCCAAAGGCCTCGGGGCGCATGACGATGTTCTTCACCGCTTGGAGCTTGGGCACGTAGTCTTGTGTCTCCAAGGGCATTTTTAAGCTGGTGTAAGCGGTGGAAAGGCCGGCGCGCGTGTTTCGTGTGATGGCCCGGTTCACATTGCCTTGTCCCCAGTTGTAGGCGGCCAAAGCGAGGTGCCAGTCGCCAAAACGGTCGTGCAGTTGCTGCAAGTAATCCAAGGCGGCTTCGGTGGATGCGAGCACGTCGCGGCGCTCATCGCGAAACGCGTTTTGTTTCAGGTCAAACGATTTGCCCGTGGCGGGCATGAATTGCCACATGCCGGCCGCCCGAGCGCTGGAGACCGCCTCGGGGTTGAAGGCACTTTCAATGAAGGGCAGCAAGGCCAACTCCATGGGCATCTTGCGCCGTTCAATTTCTTCAACGATGTGGAACAGGTAGCGACCAGAGCGCTCGGTCATGCGCTGGATGTAGTCCGGACGCGAGGCGTACCAGTTTTCCCGCTTTTGAACCCTCGGTCCGCTCAAGTCGGCCATGGCCATGCCTTGGCGAATCCGCACCCACAAATCGGATGAACCACTGGGCTCTTGGGCGTTTTCGGTCATCAGCGCGGCCACGGCGGGCAAGGCGGTGATGGGGTCTGCGTGGACGGCGGCGGCCGGCTTGGGGGCGGGTGCTGGGTCGACTTTGATGGGCGTTGCCGGTGCTGCGGCGGGAGCACGAGCGACCGGGTTCGCCAAGGATGGGGCCCGATGGCTCGTGGCCGTGGTGCTTGGGTTCTGGGTGGCGCAGCCCGTAAAAGCCATGCTCAAACACAGGCAAGACAACACCCAGAGGCGGGTGGTTTTCAGGAAAGCAAAGTTGATCAAAATGCGTTTTTCCATTGGCGCAAGGTGCTGAACACGCTCACGGGATTGGCAGAAGTGCCTGCATCGTAGCCCATGGCGGCGGCTTGGACCGAGGGCAGGTCCACGCGCAGAAACGGGTTGATGCGTTTTTCCAGACCCAGGGTGCTGGGCAGGGTCGGTAACTGGTCTTGGCGCCAAGCTCGACACTGCGCGGCGTGCTGGGTGATGTCGGTGTTGTCGGGCTCGACCGTAGCGGCAAACGCCAGGTTGGATAGCGTGTATTCGTGGGCGCAGCACACCCGCGTGTCGTTGGGTAAAGCGGCCAGTGCGCTCAGTGAGGCGTGCATCTGGGCGGCAGTGCCTTCAAACAAGCGCCCGCAGCCCGCACTGAACAGGGTGTCACCACAAAAAACCAGGGGGGCTTGTTGCTTGGGTTGACCGAAAAAGGCGATGTGACCTGCCGTGTGGCCCGGAACCTCCATCACGGTGAATGGGGTACCCATGACCTGCACCGTGTCACCAGAGCGGTGGCGCAAGCACGGCTCGGGCAGATCCTCGCCAGCCGGTCCATGTACAGCCGCACCGGTGGCCCGACGCAAAGCCGAGACACCCCCGGTGTGGTCGCCGTGGTGGTGGGTGATCAAGATGCCCTCGAGTGCTAGGCCTTGGGTTTTCAAGGCATGTGTCACGGGCTCGGCTTGACCCGGGTCCACCACCCACGCCCGAGAACCCACCCGCATCATCCAGATGTAGTTGTCGTTGAAAGCGTGCAGGGGGGTTAATTCCATCGTGTCTCGGTGGGGTCAAACAGGCCGTGTAGAGTCAGGGCATGCGTGAACAAATTATAGGGTTGAGCGAGTGGTGGAGCACGCCCGCGGGCCGGTACCTGCTGGCTTGGGAGCAAGCGCAGTTGGACGGATGGGTGGCCGACCTCTTTGGCTACAACGCGGTGCAGCTGGGTTGGCCCGCATTGGATGGGCTGCAGGCCAACCGGATGCCCCACCGTTGGTTGGCATTGCCAGCCATGGGGGGCGCTGGAACCGAGGGCGTATCGCTGGTGTGTGACCCCGCGGCCTTGCCCTTGGCCTCGTCGAGTTTGGATCTGTTGGTTTTGCCGCACGCCTTGGAAGGCAGTGCCGATCCGCACCAGGTGCTGCGCGAGGCCGAGCGGGTGTTGGTGCCCGATGGGCGTTTGATCCTGTCCGCATTCAACCCCAACAGTTGGTGGGGCTTTCAACACAGCCGTGCCCGCTGGAGCGACCGACTGGGCCTTCGTGCTTGGGGGGCAAATCAGCCACACGTGCCAGAAACGGGCGAATTCATTGGCGCTTGGCGTTTGCGCGATTGGTTGCGTTTGATGGGTTTGGAGATCGAACATGAGCGTCGCGGCTGTTATGCGCCTGCCGTCAACAGCGAACGTTGGCTGCAGCGCTTCGCGTGGATGGACCGCATGGGCCCCCGTTGGTGGCCCTTTTTGGGGGCGGTGCACATGGTGGTGGCGGTCAAGCGCGTGCGAGGCATGCGCTTGTTGGGTCCAGCATGGAAACCGCGACAATCCACTGCGGGTGTGCCCGCGTCGGTGGCGCAGCGCCGCTGAGCCAGTCAACGGTGGGTTTATTAGGAGTTGGGTTTTGAATCAAGTGGTGATTTACACAGACGGCGCCTGCAAAGGCAACCCAGGCCCTGGGGGTTGGGGTGTTTACCTGCGCAGCGGGGCCGTGGAAAAAGACCTGTGCGGGGGTGAGGCGCAGACGACGAACAACCGCATGGAGCTCACGGCCGTCATTGAGGCCCTCAAGGCCCTCAAAAAGCCCTGCCGCCTGCTGATCTACATGGACAGCGAATACGTGCGCAAGGGCATCACCGAGTGGCTGCCCGGCTGGAAGGCCCGGGGCTGGAAGACCGCGGCCAAGCAGCCAGTCAAAAATGTGGATTTGTGGCAAGCTCTCGATGCTTTGGTCAACGCCGGTGGACACGACATCGATTGGCGCTGGGTCAAAGGGCATGCAGGGGACCCCGGCAACGAAAGGGCCGACGCTTTGGCCAACCGTGGCGTTCCTTCACTTACTTAAACAGCGACGTTTGACGATGAAAACAAAAAAATGGCTTTGGGGTTTGCTGGCGTTGGCGCTGGCCGGTGGCGTGGCTTGGTGGTCGCAGCAGCCCATGGCATCGACACCCAAAACCGGTGGCGCTGCAGCGGGCGGAGCGCCCGGCGCAGGTGGTCGTGGTGGACCCCCAGCGGTTGAGATAGCCACCGTGAAAGCGGTTCGTTTGCAAGACGAGACACAAGCCGTGGGCACCTTGTTGGCCCGACAAAGTGTCACCTTGCGTCCGGAGGTCAGTGGCCGGGTCTCGCGCATTGCCTTCAAAGACGGCAGTGTGGTGCGTCAGGGGCAGTTGTTGGTGCAACTCGACGACGCGTTGCAGCGTGCCGAACTCAGTCAAGCCCGAGCCCAACTCTCCATTGCACAAGCCAACACCAAGCGCAACGAAGAGCTGGTGGCCCAAAACTTCGTGTCTCAGCGGGTGCTGGAAGAGAGTCGCGCCAATTTGCAAGTCGCCCAAGCCCAAGTGGATTTGGCGCAAGCGCGTTTGGCTCGCATGGGCATCGTGGCACCGTTCTCGGGCACGGTGGGCATCGCCAGCGTGAACCTGGGTGAATACATCAAGGACGGTGCGGCGGTGGTCAACTTGGAAGACACCTCGGCTCTGATGGTCGACTTCCGTTTGTCCGAGCGCTACCAAACCCGTGTGGCGGTGGGGCAGTCGGTGCAAGTTCAACTCGATGCTTTGCCCGGACAAAACTTCTCTGCTCGCGTGATCGCACTGGACCCTTTGCTCGATGCGAACGGACGCGCCGTGGCGGTTCGTGCCAGCATGCCCGCGGACGCTGCCAAGCGTTTGCGCTCGGGCATGTTCGCCCGTGTGACCGTGGTGTTTGGGGTGGACGAGTCGGCTTTGGTGGTGCCCGAAGAGGCCTTGCTGCCGCAAGGCGGCCGCCAATGGGTGGTGGTGCTTGATGCCGCACCGGCGGTGGACGGCAAACCCCAATGGACCGCGCGCCGTGTGGCTGTGACCACCGGGGTGCGCCGCGATTCCAAGGTTCAAATCACCGACGGATTGAAGGACGGCGACACCATCGTGGTGGCGGGTCAGCAACGCGTTCAACAAGATGGCAAACCGGTGCGCGTGGTGGAGCTCAAGTCCTCACCCAGCGGTTCAGCACCCAACAGCGGCAAACCCAATCCTCAATGACCTTGAGGTCCATGTCCCATGCAATTGCCTGAACTCTCCATCCGCCGCCCCGTCTTCGCGACGGTGATGTCTTTGTTGATTTTGTTGGTGGGTGCGGTGGCCTTTCAAGGCTTGACCGTTCGCGAATACCCCCAGATCGATGAGCCCACGGTGTCGGTCAGCACGACCTTTGGTGGCGCCTCCAGCGAGGTGGTGGAGTCCCAAGTCACCAAGGTGCTGGAAGACTCGCTCTCGGGTATTGAGGGTGTGGATGTCATCACCTCGTCAAGCCGACCTGAGCGCAGCCAAATCACGGTGCGTTTTGCGCTCAGCCGCGACCCGGATTCGGCCGCCGCCGATGTGCGCGACAAGGTCAGCCGCGTGCGCCAGCGCTTGCCACAAGGCATCGATGAGCCGGTGATCGCCAAGGTCGAAGCGGACGCCTTCCCAGTGGTTTGGTTGGCCTTGAGCTCCGATACCCACAACGCATTGCAGCTCAGCGACATGGCCAACCGCTTGGTCAAGCCGGTGTTGCAAACCGCGCCAGGGGCAGCCGATGTGCGCGTGTATGGCGAGCGCCGCTACGCCATGCGGGTGTGGATCGATACCGACCGCTTGGCGGCCTACCGGCTCACCGTGCAGGACGTGGAGGAGGCCCTGCGCCGCTCCAACTTGGAGGTGCCCGCAGGGCGCATCGAGAGCCAGCAGCGGGAGTTCAACATCACCGCGGCCACCGACATGCAAACCGTCACCCAGTTCCGCGAACTGGTGATCCGCACCGTGGCGGGCGCGCCGGTGCGTTTGCAAGACGTGGCGCGGGTGGAAGAGGCCGCACAAGATGTGCGTTCATCGATTCGCCTCAACGGCCGTGACTCGGTGGCGGTGGGCGTGATCCGCCAAGCCACAGCCAACCCGTTGGAACTCTCGGCGGGTGTGCGAGCGCTGATTCCCAAAGTCCAGCAAGACTTGCCCGCGGGCGTGAGCGTGTCGGTGGCCAACGACAGCTCGATTTTCATTGAAGAATCCATCAAGGCGGTCTACACCACCATTGTTGAAGCGGCCGTGTTGGTGGCTTTGGTGATTTTTGTGTTTTTGCGCACCGTGCGTGCCTCGATCATTCCCTTGGTCACCATCCCCGTCAGTTTGATCGGCACTTTTGCCCTGATGGCCTTGTTTGGGTTTTCCATCAACACCTTGACCCTGTTGGCCCTGGTCTTGGCCATCGGTTTGGTGGTCGACGACGCCATCGTCGTGTTGGAGAACATCCATCGGCACATCGAAGACGGGCTCAAGCCCTTTGATGCGGCCATCAAAGGCGCTCGAGAAATTGGTTTTGCCGTGGTGGCCATGACGCTCACCTTGGCCGCGGTCTATGCGCCTTTGGCCTTCACGCCGGGGCGAACCGGGCGCTTGTTTGCCGAATTTGCCTTGGCCTTGGCGGGTGCGGTGGTGGTTTCTGGCTTCGTGGCTTTGACGCTGTCACCGATGTTGAGTGCCAAGTTGTTGCGCCACCAAGACAACCCGTCTGGCTTTGACCGCCGCATGGAGCGCATCCTGACGGGCGTGACGTCGGCCTACGAGCGTGCGTTGTCTTGGGCGTTGCAGCGACGCGTGTGGGTGGTGGCGGTGATGTTGACCTCGGCCGTGGGCAGTGTGCTTTTGTTCAAAACCACCAAGCAAGAACTCGCGCCCATGGAGGACCGGGGTGTGATCCTGATCAACATCAGCGGCCCCGATGGCGCGACCTTGGCGTACACGCAGCGCTACGCCCAGGCGATTGAAAACATCGGTCAACCGTACGCCGAGTTCGACCGCATTTTCAGCAACATCGGCAGCCCAACCGTGGCCCAAGGCAACATCTTTTTCCGCGCCGTGCCGTGGGACGAGCGCGAGCGCAGCACGCAGGAGTTGGCCCGCGAGATCACCCCCAGGGTGGCCGGTTTGCCTGGCGTGACGGCATTTCCGATCACGCCGCCTTCTTTGGGCCAAGGTTTTCGGGAGCGCCCCATCAACTTTGTGGTGGTTACCTCAGACTCCTACGAGAACCTGTCCAAGGTCATGCGCCGATTCCAAGACGAGTTGGCCAAACACCCCGGCTTTGTTCAGGTGGACACCGATTTGCGATTGAACAAACCCGAGGTTCGCATGGACGTGGACCGTGAACGCGCGGCCGATGCCGGCGTGAACGTGGACGCCATTGCGCGCACGGTCGAGACCCTGCTGGGTGGCCGCACGGTGACGCGATACAAACGTGGCGGTGAGCAGTTCGATGTGGTGGTGCAGACCGACAACGCCCAGCGCAATGCACCCGACGATATCGACCGGTTGTTTGTTCGCGGCCGAGGCGATGTCATGGTGCCGCTGGCCTCTTTGGTGAAGATCCGTGAAGTGGTGGTGCCGCGAGAACTCAACCACTTCGCTCAGCGACGCAGCGCCTCCATCACGGCCAACTTGGCGCCCAGCTTGGCCTTGGGCGATGCGTTGGCCATCATGGACGGCATCGCCGAGGACATATTGCCCCCAGGCTACACCACCGATTTGAACGGGCAAAGTCGCGAATTCCAAAACGCTTCGGGCTCTTTGGCTTTGGTGTTTGGCCTGTCCCTGTTGTTCATCTATTTGGTCTTGGCTGCCCAATTTGAAAGCTTCGTGGACCCCTTGATCATTTTGCTCAGCGTGCCGCTGTCCATGTTGGGTGCCTTGTTGGCCTTGAAGCTGTCCGGTGGCACGATCAACGTGTTCAGCCAAATTGGCCTGATCACCTTGGTCGGGCTGATCTCCAAACACGGTATTTTGATCGTTGAGTTCGCCAACCAGCTGCGCGAACAGGGTGTGGCGGTGCGCGATGCGATCGCTCAATCGGCGGCGCTGCGTTTGCGCCCCATCTTGATGACCACGGGCGCGATGGTGCTCGGCGCCATTCCTTTGGCTTTGGCCAGTGGTGCTGGTGCTGAGAGTCGCCAGCAAATCGGTTGGGTGATCGTGGGCGGCATGAGCGTGGGCACCTTGCTCACGGTGTTTGTGGTGCCCACCATGTACACCTTGCTCTCGCGCCGTCGGGCTTAAGTGCGGGGCTGGTTCAGTCGGCGCCAATCGGCGTCGTCTGGGCTGTTGAGGTTGGCGAAGGGGTCGTGTTCGGACCCCACATCAAAGACGGCCCAAGCGGGTGCTTGAGCCTCACACCACGCCATCACGCGGCGTCCCCCGTTGTGAACAAAGGCGTCCAAGCTGGGCAGCAGGTCGGTGTGCAGCAGCGCAAAGACCGGGTGGGTGTGACGGCCCGTGGCGTCTTGGCTCGCGGCCAGCACCAAGGCGGCCCCGGTTTGGCCTTGTGTCTGAACCATTCGGCGGACCAAGTCTTCTGGAAAGTCGGGCGTGTCGCAGGGCACACTGAGCAGCCACGGTGTGGGGCAGTGGCGAAGGCCGGTTTGCCACCCCGCCAAGGGGCCGTGGAATGCCGCTGGATCGTCGTCGGGCCAGACGGGCCAGCCCCACGCGGCATAGCTTGGGAGGTGTCGGTTGGCATTGATGGCCAGGCCGGCCAAGGCTTCATGTGGGGTGGCTTGCAATCGCTGCAAGGCCGACTCGGCCATGGGTTTGTCGTCGACGGTGAGCAGACCTTTGTCTTGGTCGCCCCAACGACGACCACGCCCGCCGGCCAAGACCATGGCCGTGATGGAGCGGGGACCGACGGCCCAAGCACCCATGTCAGCCGCCGATGTAGCTCATCTCCACCCGGCGTCCTGAGCCACCAGCATCGGGCGGCAGGCTCGCGCGCAGCGCGGAATAACGGTCATTTCGGGCTTGCCAGATCGCTCCCACTGCACTGGCCACGGCTTCGTCGCTGGCCTGGCTGCGGATGAGCTCACGCAAGTCGTGGCCTTGACTGGCGAACAAACACAGGTAGAGCCGCCCTTCGGTGGACAGGCGTGCGCGGTTGCAGCTGCCACAAAACGCTTGGGTCACGCTGCTGATGAAGCCGACCTCACCTTGGCCGTCGGCATAGCCCCAGCGTTGGGCGGTTTCGCCGGGTGAACTGGGGGGCAATTCCACCATGGGCCAATGCGCTTGGAGGCGCGCGAGGACCTCGGCGCTGGGCATGACCTCGTCCATGCGCCAACCGTTGGTGGCGCCCACGTCCATGTATTCGATGAAACGCAGGGCGATGCCCGTGCCTTTGAAGTGGCGCGCCATGGGCACGATTTGGTCTTCGTTGGTGCCGCGCTTGACCACCATGTTGACTTTGATCGGTCCCAGTCCCGCGGCCTGAGCGGCTTCAATGCCCGCCAAGACATCGGCCACCGGAAAGTCCACGTCGTTCATGGCCCGAAACACCGCATCGTCCAAACCGTCCAGGCTCACGGTCACGCGTTTGAGTCCAGCGGCTTTGAGCGCAGCGGCTTTTTTCACCAAGAGCGAGCCGTTGGTCGTCAAGGTGATGTCCAGTGGCTGCCCTTCGGTGGTGCGCAGGACCGCGAGCTTCTCGATCAGCACCTCCAAGTGCTTGCGCAGCAGCGGCTCGCCGCCAGTGAGGCGGATTTTTTGAACACCGTGGCCGATGAAGATGCGGGTGAGTCGCTCGATTTCTTCGAAGCTCAGCAATTCGCTGTGTGGCAGGTAGGGGTAGTCTTTGTCGAACACGCCTTTGGGCATGCAGTAGCTGCAGCGAAAGTTGCAGCGGTCGGTCACGCTGATGCGCAGGTCGCGCAAGGGCCGGGAGAGTTGGTCGTGCAAGAGACCCACCGAGGGCACGGGCACGGCCGGAACCTGAGCGAGCCAAGGGCGCTGACGCTGATCGACCAAGGGAATGACGCGTTCGGACATGGCCTGATTATCGGCCAGTCACTGGGGGCAGGCTTTGCCCATGCGAGCAGTAAGCCTGACATCAGTAAAATCAGGGTAAATACCCAGTTCAGTCCTTAACCCACTTACTCACCATGTCCTTAGACCAAGTCAGCCCCGGTAAAAAACTGCCCGAATCGTTCAACGTGATCATCGAAATTTCGATGAACGCCGACCCCATCAAATACGAAGTGGACAAAGAGTCCGGCGCGATTTTTGTGGACCGTTTCATGGGCACGGCCATGCACTACCCCACGAACTACGGCTACGTACCCCAAACCATCGCCGGCGACGGTGACCCCGTCGATGTGTTGGTCATGACCCCATTCCCCTTGCCTCCTGGCGTGGTCGTGCCTTGCCGTGCCATCGGCATTTTGATGATGGAAGACGAAGGCGGCATGGACGGCAAAGTTTTGGCCGTGCCCACCGAAAAAATCTTGCCCATGTACGCCAAGATCCAGAGCTTGGACGATCTGCACGAACTGCAATTGCAACAAATCGCCCACTTCTTTGAGCGTTACAAAGACCTCGAAAAAGGCAAGTGGGTCAAGGTCAAGGGTTGGGAAGGCAAAGACGCCGCCCACAAAGAAATCTTGGACGGTGTGGCCAACCACAACAAGGCCTGAGCCTGTCGTACCCCCCCCAAAAAAAAGCCCTGCGATGCGGGGCTTTTTTTGTGCCTTTTGGGTTCAAGCCAACGGCGTTTTGAGCGGGCTGCGCTGTTGCAGGTCTTGCACGTAAGCACTCAGGCCATCACCTTCGCGCTCCAAGTAGCGGCGCACCGCGTCTTCAAACGCGGGGTGCGACAGCGCGTGGGCGCTGGTGGTCGTCACGGGCAGCAAGGCGCGGGCGAGCTTGTGCTCGCCCTGTGCACCGCCTTCAAAGCGCCCAAAGCCCTGTTCGATGCACCATTCGATGGCTTGGTAATAGCAAGCTTCAAAGTGCAAGCAATCGACGCGTTCCAAAGCCCCCCAGTAGCGCCCGTAGGCCACGCCCGCTGGGCGATCCAATCCGATCAGGCTGGCGGCGATGTCGCGTCCCTCGCGCTCGGCCACGATGAGCAACCAGTGTTCTGACATCTCGGTTCGCATGGCCTCAAAAAACGCCGGGGTGAGGTAGGGCGCGTTGCCGTGCTCAAAGTAGGTTTGTTGGTAGCAGCGCAGGAAAAAAGCCCAGTCCTCAGCTCCGATGTCCGCGCCGCTGAGGTGGCGAAAGCGCACCCCGGCTTCCACCACTTTGCGCCGCTCTTGGCGGATTTTTTTGCGTTTTTCCTGTTGCAACTGGTTCAGAAAATCATCGAAGTCGGCGTAAGGCTTCGGGAGTCGGTTGTGCCAGTGGAATTGCACCGTGGTGCGCAAGGCCATGCCGGCGTCACGGCAAGCCTCAGCGTCTTGATCGGACACGAACAAGAGGTGCAAGGACGACAGGTCTTCTTGGCGCATGTGAAGCAAGAGCGCCTGCACCAAGGCCGCGCGGGCCGGCGCATCGATGGCCAGGAGGCGAGGGCCGGGCACGGGCGTGAAGGGCACGGCCACCAAGGCCTTGGGGTAGTAGTCCAGGCCGTGCTCGGCATAGGCGCGTGCCCAAGCCCAGTCGAACACGTACTCGCCATGGGAATGGTTTTTGAGGTACAGCGGGCAGGCCGCCACCAGCGTTGGGCCTTGCCACAGCGTGATGAACTGCGCTTGCCAACCGGTCTGGGCGCAAGCACTGGCGCTTTGGTGCAGGGCGGTCAAGTAGGCGTGGCGCATGAAGGGGCTGCGCGTGGGGCTGTGGGCGAGCAGCGCGTCCCAAGCCTCGGCGCTGATGGCCAGCGGTGAGTTCAAGACCCGGGTGACATAATCCGTTGCAGTCAATTTTGTTTGCCTTTTTCAGCGACGCTGGCCAATTCCATGACGCTCAACATTTGTGTGGCCCAACTCAATTTGGTGGTGGGCGACACGGCGGGCAACGCCCGCCAAATCATCGATGCCGCGCACATCGCGCACGCCCAAGGCGCTCACGTCTTGCTCACGCCCGAACTGGCGATCAGCGGCTATGCGGCCGAAGACCTCTACCTTCGCCCCAGTTTTTTGGACGCCTGTGATGATGCCTTGAAAACCATCGCCTTGCAGACCGCAGGGCTGAGCGGTTTGCACATCGTGGTGGGCCACCCGCAGCGCACCACGTCGCTCGCCGCCAAAGACCGCAGCGTCTCGGTGCCTAAACTGATCAACGCGGCCAGTGTGCTGCACCAAGGTCGAACGACCTTGACCTACGGCAAGCGCGAGTTGCCCAACTACCAGGTCTTCGACGAGCGTCGTTACTTCACTCCAGCACAGGGCGATGCGGTGTTTGAGGTTCAGGACAGCCAAGGGCAATCGGTGCGCGTGGGGGTGCTCATTTGTGAAGACGCTTGGTTCGACGCGCCTGTGGTGTCCACCTGTGCGGCCGGCGCTCAGCTGCTGGCGGTGATCAACGCCTCGCCGTTTCACGGTGGCAAAGGCGCCGAGCGCGAGCAGCGTTTGGCCGAGCGGGTGCGCGCCGTGGGTGTGCCCTTGGTCTACGCCCATTTGGTGGGCGGTCAAGACGAGGTGGTGTTCGACGGTCGCAGTTTTGCTCTCGATGCCCAGGGCCAGGTGGTGGCCCGCGCGGCGGCGTTTGACACGGCCATGATGCCGGTGACTTGGGACATGCAGGCGGGGCGTTTGAGCCCCGTGGCGCCAGCCGTGGTGCCCCACCCCGATGCCGATGAAGACCTGTGGCGTGCGCTGGTCATGGGTGTGCGCGATTACGTGCAAAAAAATCGATTCCCTGGCGTGCTCTTGGGTTTGTCCGGCGGCATCGATTCGGCCTTGGTCTTGGCCATCGCGGTCGATGCCTTGGGGCCCGATCGCGTGCGCACGGTCATGATGCCGTCGCCTTACACAGCCGACATCTCTTGGATCGATGCCCGCGACATGGCGCAGCGATTGGGTGTGCGCTACGACGAAATCGGCATCGAGCCGACCTTCATGGCCTTGCAAGCGGCCTTGGCCTCGGATTTCGCGGGTTTGCCGGCCGACACCACCGAAGAGAATTTGCAGGCCCGCATCCGCGGTACCTTGCTCATGGCCTTGTCCAACAAGTTCGGCGCCTTGGTGCTGACCACAGGCAACAAAAGCGAGATGGCCACCGGTTACTGCACGCTGTACGGCGACATGGCCGGCGGATTTGCGGTCATCAAAGACGTGCTCAAAACCGCGGTGTTCCGCTTGGCCCGCTGGCGCAACCAGCACGACCCCTTCGGCACAGGTCAGCAGCCCATCCCCGAGCGCATCATCACGCGACCACCCAGTGCTGAGTTGCGCCCCGACCAGCAAGACCAAGACAGCCTGCCGCCCTACGAGGTGCTGGACGCCATCATCGAGCGCTTCATGGAAAACGACCAGAGCCCCAGCAGCATCGTGGCCGAGGGTTTTGACGCCGAGGCGGTGGCGCAAGTCGTGCGCCTCATCCGCATCAACGAATACAAGCGCCGTCAGGCACCGATCGGCGTGCGGGTGACCCACCGCAGTTTTGGCAAAGATTGGCGTTACCCCATCACCAGCCAATACCGAGCGTGACGCTGGGCCTTGGCCCCCGTGGTACATTTTTCTCTCCGTTCTTTTGCCCCTTTGGAGTCTCTCGCATGAAACAAATCACCGCCGTCATCAAACCGTTCAAGCTCGAAGAAGTGCGCGAAGCCTTGGCCGAACAAGGTGTGACGGGCTTGACGGTGACCGAGGTCAAAGGGTTTGGCCGTCAAAAAGGCCACACCGAGCTCTACCGCGGTGCGGAATACGTGGTGGACTTCCTGCCCAAGGTCAAATTGGAAGTGGTGGTGAAGTCCGATGACGTTGAGCGCTGCATCGAAGCCATCATCAAGGCCGCTCACACCGGCAAGATCGGCGATGGCAAAATTTTCGTCACGCCCGTGGAGCGTGTGATCCGCATTCGCACCGGCGAGCAAGACGAAGCCGCGGTCTGATGCTCAGACCTGCGGGCTGATGCCTTCTGGGGAGAAGCCCGAGGCCTGCACGAGTTGCTCAGCCAAGACCTGTACCTCGGTGTGCACCCGGATCAGGTCCATTTGCCAGTCGTTCATGAAGCCCGCTTGCACCGACTGGTTCAAGAAGTTCAGCATCGCGTCGTAATAGCCGCCCAAGTTGAGCAGGCCCACGGGTTTGTCGTGGTAGCCGAGCTGACGCCAAGTCCAAACCTCAAAAAACTCTTCGAAGGTACCGATACCGCCAGGCAAGGCCACAAAGGCGTCGCTGCGTTCGGCCATGATGCGTTTGCGTTCGTGCATGGTCTCGACCACCAAGAGCTCGTCGCAATCGTGGTTGGCCCATTCGCGTTCCACCAAGGCGTGGGGAATCACCCCAAGCACGCGCCCACCGCTGGCGCGAGTGGCTTCAGCCGTGAGGCCCATCAGGCCGTTGCGGCCTCCGCCATAGACCAGTTGACCGCCTCGCGAGCCGATCCATTGCCCCAAGGCTTGTGCTGCCGCGGCGTGCTGGGGATCAACGCCAGGGCGTGAACCGCAGTAAACGCACAAAGAAAAAGCGGGTGCGTTCATGTGGGTTGGCTTGGTTTTTTGCGTTTGGGTGGCTCGGGCGGTTGGTGGTGCACCAAGCGCGTGCCGGCCCAGGCGTCGTGCCAGAACTGGCGCTCGGGATGGAAACGCGCGAGCAAGGCCCAAACCAAGACCCAGCCCACCGTCAACACCGAAGTCTCACCACCGGGCAAATCGAAGTAATCCCCGGCGGCCAAGGGCGGCAAGAACCAGATCCAAGCCAGCAGGTAACGCACCAAGGCTCGGCCTTGACTGATGGTGTTGCCTTGCCGGTCGACCACGCGGATAAACCAAGTTTTCATGGCCAGGGTTTGGCCCTTGGACCAAAACCAGGTGAAGTAAATACCGAAGACCAGAAACAAAAAGGCTTGTTGCGCGTGGCGGTTGTCCAGCGCGTGTCGGGTTTGGGTCAGGGTGGAGAACAAATACCCCGCGATGAAGACCACACCGAAGAGCAACATGCCTTCGTAGAGCCAGCAGGCCAAACGGCGCGGCAAGGTGGGGGTTGGGGCGAGGGCGGAAGGGTTGGCCGATGGATCACTCATGGGGCTCGATTGTCTCACCGTGCCATAATGCTGCTTGCATTTGAAATCAAAACGGCAAACGGGCCAAGGTCCGGCGAATTTATTGTTTCGCCCATGTCCATTGGTCTTAAGTCCCAAGTCCGCCCCACAAGGGTTGGCATGAGGGGCACCCAAGGTTTTTCGTTAGAGAAATTCTCAACAGGTTCATCATGGAAATCAACAAAGCTGAAATCGCCAGCGCTGCCGCTGCATCCCATTCTCCTGAGCACCCCGAATTGCGCGGTGCCGAAATCCTCGTCAAAGCCTTGCAAGAAGAGGGCGTCAAATACGTCTGGGGTTACCCCGGTGGCGCTGTTTTGCACATCTACGACGCGGTCTTCAAACAAGACGCTTTCCAACACATCTTGGTGCGCCACGAACAGGCTGCGGTGCACGCCGCCGACGGTTACGCGCGCGCCACCGGTGATGTCGGTGTGTGTTTGGTCACCTCGGGCCCGGGTGCCACCAACGCCGTGACCGGCATCGCCACCGCCTACATGGACAGCATTCCCATGGTCATCATCAGTGGGCAAGTACCCACCGCGGCCATCGGCTTGGATGCCTTCCAAGAGTGCGACACCGTGGGCATCACCCGTCCCATCGTCAAGCACAACTTTTTGGTCAAAGACGTGCGCGACATGGCCGAGGTCATGAAAAAGGCCTTTCACATCGCGCGCAGCGGCCGCCCCGGCCCCGTGCTGGTGGACATCCCCAAAGACGTGTCTTTCAACAAAACCCCTTACCTGGGCTACCCAGACAAGGTGGAAATGCGCTCCTACAACCCGGTTCGCAAAGGCCACGGCGGCCAGATCCGCAAGGCCTTGCAGCTGTTGCTCAATGCCAAACGCCCCTACATCTACACCGGCGGCGGTGTGCTGCTGAGCAACGCGACCAACGAGTTGCGCACCTTGGTGGACATGCTGGGTTACCCCGTGACCAACACCTTGATGGGTTTGGGCGGTTACCCTGCCACCGAACCCAAATTCTTGGGTATGTTGGGCATGCATGGCACGCTGGAAGCCAACAACACCATGCAAAACTGCGATGTGTTGCTGGCCGTGGGTGCTCGCTTCGATGACCGCGTGATCGGCAACCCCAAACACTTTGCACAAAACGAACGCAAGATCATCCACATCGACATCGACCCTTCGAGCATCTCCAAGCGCGTGAAGGTCGATGTGCCGATCGTGGGCGATGTGAAAGACGTGCTCACCGAGTTGATCGCCATGATCAAAGAGTCGCAGCAAAAGCCCGACGCGCAAGCCTTGCAGGCCTGGTGGTCGACCATCGAAGGATGGCGCTCGCGCAAGTGTTTGGCTTACGACAACAGCGACAGCTCGGTCATCAAGCCTCAGATGGTCATCGAGACCCTCTGGAACATGACCAAGGACGCCGACGCCTACATCACGTCCGACGTCGGCCAGCACCAAATGTGGGCGGCTCAGTACTACAAGTTCAACGAACCCCGTCGCTGGATCAACTCCGGCGGTTTGGGCACCATGGGCGTGGGCATCCCCTACGCCATGGGCATCAAACTGGCCAAGCCCGATAGCGAGGTGTTTTGTGTGACCGGTGAAGGTTCGGTGCAAATGTGCATTCAAGAACTCTCCACCTGCTTGCAGTACAACACTCCGATCAAGGTGCTCTCGCTCAACAACCGTTACCTCGGTATGGTCCGTCAGTGGCAAGAGATCGAATACGAAGGCCGCTACAGCAACAGCTACATGGACGCGCTGCCCAACTTTGTGAAGTTGGCCGAAGCCTACGGCCATGTGGGCATTCTGGTGGAGAAGCCCGAAGACGTGGAGCCCGCTTTGCGCGAAGCCCGACGCCTGAAGGACCGCACGGTGTTCCTGGACATCCGCACCGA
>JBFZCK010000084.1:0-3905 GCA_041307965.1 Burkholderiales bacterium
GAGTTGAGCCAATCGCGCAACGAATCCGCCACCCGCTTGGCCGATGCCGAGCGTCGCGCCCAAACCGTGATCGAAGAAGCCAAGGCCCGCGCCTCCGCTGAAGCCGCCAAGATCGTGGCCAGCGCCGAACAAGAAGCCGCCCAACAAATCGTCAAAGCCCGTGAGGCCTTGCGCGAAGAAGTGGCTGCCTTGGCCGTCAAGGGTGCTGAGCAAATCCTCAAGCGAGAAGTCAACGCCGGTGTTCACGCCGACTTGCTCAATCGCCTGAAGACCGAACTCTGATCCCCCTTCAGGAATAGACCCACCATGGCCGAACTCGCCACCATTGCACGTCCCTACGCCGAAGCGCTTTTTCAAGCCGCCAAGGCCGACGCACCCGCTACCGCGGCGTGGCTCGAAGAGCTCGCTGCGATTGCCGCCAACGACCAATTGCGTCAGTTTGCTGATAACCCCAAAGTGACCGTCGACCAAGTGTTCGACACCGTCACGGGTGTGGCCAAAAGCAAATTGTCTGAACAGGGCCGCCAATTTTTGCGCCTGGTGATTGAAAACGGTCGCTTGGCTGCCGTGCCAGAAATCGCTCGACAGTTCAACGTCCTGAAAAACGCCCAAGCCGGCAGCTTTGATGCTGTGGTGCAAAGCGCGTTTGACATGGATGCTGCCGCTCTGTCTGGTTTGTCCGGTGTTTTGGAAAAGCGTTTTGGACGCAAGCTCAACCTGCGCGTTGAGTTGAAACCCGAACTCATTGGTGGTGTTCGTGTGGTGGTGGGCGATGAAGTGCTCGACACCTCGATCAAAGCCCGTCTTGAACAAATGAAAGTGGCCTTGACCGCTTAAGCGCGGCCCAAGCCCCTTAGCGTCTACAGCGTCACAACTTACGAAAGAAGGAAAGAGCCATGCAACTCAATCCAGCCGAAATTTCCGAATTGATCAAGTCGCGCATCGAAGGCCTCAACGCTTCGAGCAATGTGCGCAACCAAGGCACCGTCGTGTCCGTCACCGACGGTATCGTTCGCGTCCACGGCTTGTCCGATGTGATGCAGGGCGAAATGTTGGAATTCCCCGCCAACAAAGACGGCGTGCCGTCTTTTGGCTTGGCCCTGAACCTCGAGCGCGACTCTGTCGGCTGCGTGATTTTGGGTGAGTACGAACACATCTCCGAAGGCGAAACCGTCAAGTGCACGGGCCGCATTCTGGAAGTGCCCGTGGGCCCTGAGCTGATTGGCCGCGTGGTCAACGCTTTGGGTCAGCCCATCGATGGCAAAGGCCCCATCAACGCCAAGATGACCGACGTGATTGAAAAAGTCGCGCCGGGTGTGATCGCCCGTAAATCGGTGGACCAGCCTGTGCAAACCGGCCTGAAGTCGATCGACTCCATGGTGCCCGTGGGCCGTGGTCAGCGCGAATTGATCATTGGTGACCGCCAGACCGGCAAGACCGCTGTCGCGATCGACGCCATCATCAACCAAAAAGGTCAGAACATGACCTGCGTGTACGTCGCGATTGGCCAAAAAGCCTCTTCGATCAAAAACGTGGTGCGCGCTTTGGAGCAAGCCGGTGCGATGGACTACACCATCGTCGTGGCCGCTTCGGCTTCTGAATCTGCTGCGATGCAGTACCTGTCGGCCTACTCTGGCTGCACGATGGGCGAGTATTTCCGCGACCGCGGTGAAGACGCTTTGATCGTGTACGACGACCTGTCCAAGCAAGCCGTGGCTTACCGCCAAGTGTCTTTGTTGCTGCGTCGCCCACCAGGCCGCGAAGCCTACCCTGGCGACGTGTTCTACCTCCACAGCCGTCTGCTCGAGCGTGCTGCTCGCGTCAACGCCGACTACGTCGAAGCCTTCACCAAAGGTGCTGTCAAAGGCAAGACCGGTTCCTTGACCGCACTGCCCATCATCGAAACCCAAGCGGGTGACGTGTCGGCTTTCGTGCCCACCAACGTGATCTCGATCACCGACGGTCAGATCTTCTTGGAAACCAGCTTGTTCAACGCCGGTATCCGCCCCGCCATCAACGCCGGTATCTCGGTGTCGCGCGTCGGTGGTGCTGCTCAGACCAAACTGATCAAGAACCTCTCCGGTGGTATCCGTACCGACTTGGCCCAGTACCGCGAATTGGCTGCGTTCGCGCAGTTCGCTTCCGACTTGGACGAAGCCACTCGCAAGCAACTCGACCGCGGTGCCCGCGTGACCGAATTGCTCAAGCAAGCTCAGTACAGCCCCCAGTCGATCGGTTTGATGGGCGCGACGCTGTTCGCCGTGAACAAGGGTTACATGGACGACATCGACGTCAAGAAGATCTTGTCCTTCGAAGCCGGTATGCACGACTTCCTCAAGCAAAAGCACGCTGCTTTGTTGACCAAGCTCGAAACCGAGAAGGCCATGGACAAGGACGCTGAAGCTCAGCTCGCCGCCGCCATTGCCGACTTCAAGAAAACCGGCACGTACTGAACCGGCCCATTGACCCGATTAAGGAGCAGCAATGGCAGCAGGTAAGGAAATTCGCGGCAAGATCAAATCGGTGGAAAACACCAAGAAGATCACCAAAGCCATGGAAATGGTCGCCGCTTCCAAAATGCGCAAAGCGCAGGACCGGATGCGCGCAACCCGCCCGTACAGCGAAAAAGTGCGCCAGATTGTGGGCAACCTCAGCCTGGCCAACCCCGAGTACAGCCACCCCTTCATGGTGAGCAACGACGCCAAAGCCGCTGGCTTTGTGGTCGTGACCACCGACAAGGGCTTGTGCGGTGGCCTCAACACCAACGTGTTGCGCGCCACCACGACCAAAATCAAAGAGGTGCAAGCCCAAGGTTTGGACGTGCGCACGGTGGCCATCGGCAACAAGGGCTTTGGCTTCTTGAACCGGGTCGGCGCCAAAGTGGTGTCACACGCCATCGGTTTGGGCGACACGGCTCACTTGGAGCGTTTGATCGGCCCCGTCAAGGTGCTGCTCGATGCGTACGAGGCCGGTGAAGTCAACGCCGTCTACCTCTGCTACACCAAGTTCATCAACACGATGAAGCAAGAGTCGGTGATCGAGCAGCTGTTGCCGTTGAGCACAGAAGACATGCAAGCCGGTGCAGGCGGTCGCGATTGGGACTACTTGTACGAACCCGACCCACAAACCGTCATTGACGAGTTGTTGGTGCGTTACGTCGAAGCACAGGTTTACCAAGCGGTGGCCGAAAGCATGGCGTCCGAACAGTCGGCGCGCATGGTGGCCATGAAAGCGGCCACCGACAACGCCGGCAGTGTCATCGGTGAACTCAAGCTGGTCTACAACAAGACCCGTCAAGCCGCCATCACCAAAGAGCTCTCAGAAATCGTGGCCGGTGCCGCAGCGGTCTGAAGCAGCGTTCAACAGAATTTAGATAACAGAGAAGGTTTCAATCATGGCTCAAGTACAAGGCAAGATTGTTCAGTGTATCGGTGCAGTGGTCGACGTCGAGTTCGCTCGCGACCAAATGCCCCGCGTCTACGACGCACTGAAAATGGAAGGTTCCGCCCTGACGTTGGAAGTTCAGCAGCAACTCGGTGACGGCGTGGTGCGAACCATTGCCTTGGGTTCTTCTGACGGCCTGCGCCGCGGCATGTTGGTCACCAACACCCACGCCAACATCACCGTGCCTGTGGGCAAGGCGACGTTGGGCCGCATCATGGACGTGCTCGGCGCGCCCATCGACGAGCGTGGCCCGGTTGACCAGACCCTGACCGCTCCCATCCACCGCAAAGCCCCTGCGTACGACGAACTGTCGCCTTCGCAAGAGCTGCTGGAAACCGGCATCAAAGTGATCGACTTGGTCTGCCCCTTCGCCAAAGGCGGTAAGGTGGGCTTGTTCGGTGGCGCCGGTGTGGGCAAGACCGTGAACATGATGGAACTCATCAACAACATCGCCAAGGCGC
>JBFZCK010000085.1:0-4617 GCA_041307965.1 Burkholderiales bacterium
TCTCAGGCGAGACGCGCTGCAAGGCGTTCTCCAAAGCACCCAGCCCCACGGCGCACCAAGGGCAGGCCACGTCAGAAACAAAATCGATGTGTAAGGTCGTCATGGTCCGATCGTAAACCACTGGCCCTGCCCCCAGCCCATGGTGGACAATGTCGCCATGAGCCCGAACCCAACGCCCGCCGACCGCTATGCCGTGGTCGGCCACCCCATCGCGCACTCCAAGTCGCCCACGATTCACCGCCTGTTCGCACAGGCCACCGCCCAGCACATCGAGTACACCGCGATCGAGGCCGCACCCGAGGCCTTCGCCGACACCTTGGCTCGCTTTGTGGCGCAAGGCGGCAAAGGTCTGAACGTGACCTTGCCCTTCAAGGTCGAGGCCTGCGAGCTGGCCACCGACCCCATGCCCAGCGCCATCTTGGCCGGTGCGGCCAACTGCTTGGCCATTCGAGGCGATCGCATCGAGGCGCACAATTTCGACGGCAAGGGACTGGTCACCGACATCGCCCAACACCACGGCACGTCGCTTCGCGCACGCCGTGTCTTGGTGCTCGGCGCGGGCGGCGCCACACGAGGTGCCCTACCCGCCTTGGCCGACGCTGGCCCCGCCGTGCTGGCCGTGGCCAACCGCACCGCCGACAAAGCCCGCGACCTGAAAACCCACTTCGCCCCGCACTTCGCCCTGCAAGCCGGTGGCTTTGAAGACTTGGCGGGCGAAAGCTTCGATGTCGTCATCAACGCCACCAGCACCGGCCTGAGCGACCAAGCCCTACCACTGCCCCCCGGCCTGTTCGCACCCGGCGCACTGGCCTACGACATGGTTTACGGCAAAGGCCTCACCCCCTTCATGCGACAAGCCCAAGATGCCGGTGTCACCCGTCTGGCAGACGGCCTGGGCATGCTCGTTGAACAAGCCGCCGAAGCCTTTGCGCTGTGGCGCGGCGTGCGCCCACAAACTGGCGACGTGATCCGGTCGCTGCGAGGGATGCTGACCCCGCAGTGACGTCCCCGTTATTGCAAATGTCGAACCCGCAAACCGCAAACCACCGCCACCAAGGCGGCCGCGCTGGAGAGCCAAAAGACGGCGCTCAAGCCCCAGTGCTCACTGAGCACCCCGCCAATGGAGCCACCCAACACGCCCGTTAAACCGTAACCAATCACGGTGAACAAAGCCTGCCCACGGCCACGCAATCGCCCTGAGAAGTGTTGGGAAATCAACGAGATGCAAGCGGTGTGGTGGGCCGCAAAGGTCACTGCGTGCAGGGCCTGCGCCAGCACCAAGACCCACCACCACTGCGCCGCACCGGCGGTCAAGACCATGCGCAAGACCATCAGCACCGACGCAACCACCAGCCAAGCTGGCCAAGACAGGCGACCCGACCAGCGGCCTTGTCCATAAAACCAAGCAATTTCGACGATCACACCGACCGCCCAGAACAGACCGATGGCGGTTTTGCTGTAACCCAATTCATCGAGGTAGAGCGAGAAAAACACGTACACCAACACGTGGGCAAACACATGGAAAAAGATGGCCGCGAACAGCCAGCGCACCGGGGCTTTGCGCAGGATCGGACCAATGGGCAGGCGTTCGTGGGCGGCTTCAACCTGCTCTTTGAGGTCTGGCATCCACCACACACTCACGGCCACCAACACCAAGGTGCCCACGGTCCACGCGGGAAAACTGGACAAACCATGGCGTTCAAACCACCAACCGGCCGCCACCACCGTGACCAAAAAGCCCCAAGAACCCCACAGGCGCACGCGTCCGTAGCGGTGAACGTCCAGTTGGCCTTCGTTGGTCACGCGGTGTGCCATGGCCGCCTCGCTCATCGGCATCATGAAACTGGTGTGGATGAACATCACCAACAGCACGCCAAACAGCCCGGCCACCGGCAACGCCAAGAACAAACCCATACCCACCAACATCGAAGCCGTAGCACCGTAGCGCAGGAGTTTGACGCGTTCGCCCGTTCGATCGCTGAGCCAGCCCCATCCGTAAGGACCGACCACGCGGGTCGCCGCTTGGGCTGCGGTGAGCAAGCTGATGGCCACCAAGCCAAAGCCCATGTCTTTGAGCCAGAGCGCCAAATAGGGGTTGAAAAAACCCACGTGGGCAAAGTAGCTGGCCGAGAGCAAAGCAAATGGGGCCAAGCCCGCACGGCCCGATCGGATCACGTCAACCGCGCTGTTGGGCTGCGATGTTGGGCGTGCTCACGCGCACGTCGCCGCACTGGGCGCGGTGGGCCAAGGCGTGCTCCATCACCACCAAAGCCAACATGGCTTCGGCAATGGGGGTGGCGCGAATGCCCACACAAGGGTCGTGGCGGCCCTTGGTGATGAGGGACGTGGCTTGTCCCTGAACGTCGATCGAGTCGCGCTCGATCAGGATGGAACTGGTGGGCTTGATGGCGATGCTGACCTCGAGGTCTTGGCCGGTGCTGATACCGCCCAACACACCACCCGCGTTGTTGCCCACAAAGCCTTGGGGCGTGAGCGAGTCGCCGTGGTGGCTGCCCTTGTGCGTGACACTGGCAAAGCCCGCGCCGATCTCCACGCCCTTGACCGCGTTGATGCCCATCATCGCGTACGCGATGTCGGCGTCGAGCTTGTCAAACAAAGGCTGGCCCAAGCCCACGGGCATGCCCTGCGCGGTCACGCGCAAACGCGCACCGCACGAGTCGCCGCTCTTGCGCAGCGCGGCCATGTAGGTTTCCAGCGCGCAGACGTCGGCCACAGGGGCAAAAAACGGGTTGTGGGCCACGTGATCCCAAGACTCAAATCCGATCGGCACCTCGCCGATTTGGGTCATGCAGCCGCGAAAGGTGGTGCCGAATTGTTCGAACAACCACTTCTTGGCCACCGCACCGGCCGCCACCATGGGTGCGGTCAGGCGCGCCGACGAACGGCCACCGCCGCGCGGGTCGCGCAAGCCGTATTTTTGCCAATAGGTGTAGTCCGCGTGGCCGGGGCGGAACTGCTGGCCAATGTCGCCGTAGTCCTTGCTGCGCTGGTCGGTGTTTTGGATCAACAACGCGATCGGCGTGCCGGTGGTTTTGCCTTGGTAGACGCCGCTCAAGATCTGAACCGCATCGGGCTCGTTGCGCTGAGTCACAAACGCGCTGGTGCCGGGGCGGCGGCGATCCAAGTCGGGCTGAATGTCCGCCTCCGACAAAGCCAAGCCCGGCGGGCAGCCATCGATCACACAACCAATGGCTGGGCCGTGGGATTCACCAAAGTTGGTGACTGCGAAAAGGTGTCCGAAGGTGTTGCCGCTCATGGGTGGAGATTATCCCACCAGTGAAAGCACTCAGGCCTTGCCCTGCTCTTCGGGCCAGTCGCGGATGTAGGCCTTGAGCATTTGGTTCTCGAAATTTTGGCTGTCGACCACCGCTTTGGCGACGTCGTAAAAACTGATCACCCCCATGAGCATGCTGCCGTCCATCACGGGCATGTAGCGGGTGTGGCGCTCCAGCATGAGCGGGCGCACCTCGGTGATGTCGGTGGTGGGGGTACAGGTGGCGGGATTGGTGTCCATGACGCTGCTCACCTGCTCGTTGCCGACGCTGCCACCGTTGTTGGCCAAGGTGTGAATCACTTCTCGAAAGGTCAGCATGCCAGCCAACTCGCCACGGTTCATGACCGCCAGCGAACCAATGTCCAAGCGCGACATCGTTTCGATGGCATCGCGCAACAACGAATCTGGCGAGATCGTGTACAGCGTGCCGCCCTTGACCCGAAGAATGTCGCTGACTTGCATGGTGTTGACTCCGCTGTTGATCTGACCCAAAGAATGTCAACAATATAGACCACAAACGCTTACAGCAAGCTTCTATCGCCTCCAGTGGATGCTCGAACCGTTCAGGTTTTGAGTGACTGCTGCACCGTGAGGGTGCTCCACGCACTGCCCTGAGCAAAGGCCTGCATGGAAACGTGGGGCAACAAGAGCAATCGATCGACCAAAGGCCGCACCGGGGTTAGCGAGGGGTCGATCAGCATGACGTGACGTTCGTCGTCTTCCTTGATCGGTGCCACCCAGTCCAGACTTGTCAACGTGGCCAAAGCCTCTTCCAACTGCAGGGGAGACACTTTGAGCCGTTGCGCCAGGGCTTCGGACGTGAGGCCTTTTTCTGGCCCGTGTCGCACCGAATGCAATTGACCCAAAACCTCAATGGCCAACTGAAAATCCCAACCCGGGGTGTCGCCTCGACGCGCGATGCCCGACAACAGGCTGGGCAAATACGCGGCAATGACGGCGCCCAACAGCACAATCACCCAGGCCACATACACCCAGATCAACAAAATCGGCACCGCCGCAAACGCCCCGTACACCAATGAGTAGGTGGGAATGGACGCAAAGTACCAGCCCAACAAGGCCTTGGCGGCATCAAAGCCGATGGCAACAAACAAACCGCCCAGCAGGGCGTGTGACCAACGCACCTGGGTGTTGGGCACGTAGCGGTACAGGGCGGCGATACCACCCACCACCAACACCCACTCGAGCGCTTCCAGCCAAACCCGTGTGCCCACACTCAAGCCCTTGATCAAAGCACGTTGGTCACCGACGGCGTAAGCCGTCAGGGTCAGGCTCAAGGCCAACACCAAGGGGCCCAAAGTCAA
>JBFZCK010000086.1:0-2870 GCA_041307965.1 Burkholderiales bacterium
TCTGGATCGCCGGGACGCTGGCGCGGATGCGCGTGTCTTCGGTGATGCTGCCGTCGTCGGCTTGCGGCACGTTCAGGTCGGCGCGGATGAACACGCGTTTGCCAGCAGCAAAGCCGTTGGCACACACATCAGAAAATCGCAGGAAATGCATGTCTGCCTCCCGATCAGTGGGTGCCGACGTGCTTGACGAAGCGCATCATGTTGCAGGTGTAGCCGTACTCGTTGTCGTACCAAGCCACGACCTTGACAAAGGTCTTGTCCAAAGCGATGCCGGCATCGGCGTCAAAAATCGAGGGCATGGAGCAACCGCGGAAGTCGGTGGACACGACCTTGTCGGTGGTGTAACCCAACACACCTTTGAGCGCGCCTTCAGAAGCGGCCTTCATGGCTTTGCAGATGTCGTCGTAGCTGGCGTCTTTGTTCAGCTCCACGGTCAAGTCAACCACCGACACATCAGAGGTCGGCACACGGAAGGCCATGCCGGTGAGCTTTTTGTTCAGTTCGGGCAAGACCACACCCACCGCCTTGGCCGCGCCGGTGCTGGAGGGGATGATGTTTTCCAAAATGCCACGGCCGCCGCGCCAGTCTTTGCTGGAGGGACCGTCCACGGTTTTTTGGGTGGCGGTGGCGGCGTGCACCGTGGTCATCAAACCGCGTTTGATGCCGAAGTTGTCGTTGAGCACCTTGGCCACAGGGGCCAAACAGTTGGTGGTGCAAGACGCGGCCGACACGATGGCTTGGCCTGCGTAGCTGCTGTGGTTGACACCGTAAACAAACATGGGCGTGTCGTCTTTGGACGGCGCCGACTGCACCACTTTTTTGGCGCCGGCGTTGATGTGCGCTTGGCAGGTGTCACCGGTCAAGAAGAAGCCGGTGGCTTCCACGACCACGTCCACACCCACGTCGCCCCACTTCAGGTTGGCGGGGTCGCGCTCGGCGGTCAAGCGGATCTTTTTGCCGTTGACCACGAGGTCTTTGCCGTCCACGGCCACGGTGCCTTTGAAGCGGCCGTGCACCGAGTCAAACTGCAACATGTAAGCCAAGTAGTCGGGCTCGAGCAAGTCGTTGATCGCAACGACTTCGATGTCTTTGAATTCGGCTTCTTGCGTGACGGCGCGAAACACCATGCGGCCGATGCGGCCAAATCCGTTGATACCGATGCGAATGGTCATGGGAAATTCTCTCTAAAGTAAAAAAATCAAAGGTCAGGACTGGACCGTCAGGCCAGCAAAGCGGAAACGTCCGGGATCACCCGGTCGGGTTGGCAAGCTTCAATGGGTTGCCCCATGTTGTAACCATAAGGCAATGCCCAAACCGCCACGCCAGCGTTGCGGGCGGTTTGAACATCGATGCTGGAGTCGCCCACGAACAAAGCCCGCGAGGCGTCCACCCCAAAGTGCGTCAGACAAAATTCAATGCCCGCCGGGTTGGGTTTTTTCTTGGGCAGGGTGTCACCACTGATCACGCGGTCGAGCAAAGGCATGAGGCCGTGAGCGTCCAGCACGGTTTGGGTGTAACGCCCTTCTTTGTTGGTGATCACGGCGGTGAACACACCTTGTTGGCGCAGCGCGCTCAAGGTCTCCAAGACCTGCGGATACAGGTGGCTGCGCGTGCCGCACCGGGCCTGGTAGTGACCGATGAAGACGGCTTCGGCTTGGGCAAAGCGCGGGTCCTGTCGCAAAGCCTCGGCTGGCTCTTGCAACACAAACGCCATGGCTTGCAAGAGCAACTCGCGTGTGCCGTGACCGATCCAAGCATTGACCTGTTCTTGACTGACCGTGGCCCACCCAAAATGCGCCAAGGTGTCGTTGGTGGCGTCGGCGATCTCAGGGCCGGTTTCCACCAGCGTGCCGTCAAGGTCAAACATGACCAAGTCGTAAGCCCGCGTGCTCATGCGGCCACCACCGCTTCCACCGCTTGGGCCACCGCATCGGCGGTGATGCCAAAGTAAGCGTAGAGGTCTTTGGCCGGTGCCGACTCGCCAAAGCTGGCGATGCCCACCACACGACCGGTGCGACCGACGTACTTGCGCCAACCATCGGGGTGCGCCGCTTCCACGGCCACCGCGGGAAGGTTCAAAGGCAAGACCTGGTCTTGGTAGGCCTGGCTTTGGCGATCGAACACATTGGTCGAGGGCATGGAGACCACCCGCACGCGCAGGCCTTTGGCGATCAAACGCTCTTGGGCTTGGCAGGCAATTTCCAGCTCCGAACCGGTGGCCACGATCACGGCTTGTGGGTTGGCCACGTCGCGCAAGATGTAGCCGCCTTGGCGGATGCTGGATGCCTGATCGATGTGGCTCAGGCGGGGCAGGTTCTGGCGCGACAAGCACAAGGCGCTGGGGCCATCGCGGCGCTCCAAAGACACCGCCCACGCCACGGCCGTTTCCAAGCCATCGGCCGGACGCCACACGTCCAAGCCGGGGATGATGCGCAAGCTCGGCACGTGTTCGACCGACTGGTGGGTGGGGCCGTCTTCGCCCAAACCGATGGAGTCGTGGGTGAACACATGGATGACGCGCTGCTTCATCAGCGCGGCCATGCGGATGGCGTTGCGGCTGTAGTCGCTGAAGGTCAGGAAGGTGCCGCCGTAAGGCAGGTAGCCGCCGTGCAACGTGATGCCGTTCATGATAGCGGCCATGCCGAACTCGCGCACGCCGTAGCTCAGGTGGTTGCCCCACTGGTCGCGACCGGCGCGCACGCAGGTTTTGAAGTTGGTCAGGTTCGAGCCGGTCAAGTCGGCGCTGCCACCGAACATCTCGGGCCACAGGGGCGCCATCGCGTCCAAGGCGTTTTGGCTGGCTTTGCGGGTGGCGTGGGCTTGGTCGTTGGCGGCGATGGTGGCCAAGACGGCGGGCAACTGCTTCGCCC
>JBFZCK010000087.1:0-3027 GCA_041307965.1 Burkholderiales bacterium
CGCGCTCCAGCTGAACTCGGGCGCGGTGAACACCGGCACGGCCCAGTCCACGTTCAACGCCGAGGTTTGCAGCTGGCCTTGGCTGCTCACGGTCAGCACCGCCACCAGCAGGGTCAGCGGCACGGCGTAACGCGGCACCCAGCGCCGACCCAACAAATACGTCAGCAGCATCAGCACCACCAAGAGCAGCGCGTCGTGCGCCGCCGCAAAGGCTTGCAGGCCAAAGCGCGCCAACACCCCCGCCAGCAAAGCCGAGGCGATGGCCACCGGGATGCGGTTCATGACACGCTCAAACCACCCCGTGGCACCCGCCAAGACGATGAGCAGGGCACACACCATAAAAGCGCCCACGGCCTGCGCCATGGAGAAACCACCGGCCAAACCCGCGCTGGCCAAGACCGCCGCACCGGGCGTGCTCCACGCCACCATGACCGGCTGCTTCAAGATCAAAGACGGAATCGCCGAGCACAGACCCATGCCCAAGCCCAAGGCCCACATCCACGACGTGATTTGCTCGGGCGTGGCACCAAAGGCTTGCGCTGCTTGGAACACGATGGCCACCGAACTGGTGAAGCCCACGAGCACGGCCACCAAGCCCGCGGTGGCGCTGGACCAGCTCAGGTCGCGCAGCAGGGTCACGCTCATTCGTAGACTTCGGCGTTGGGGTCGGTGGCTTCCATCTCGTAGCTGGCTGCGAGCATGGCCAAGCGGCCGATGACGCCGTACATGTAAAAGCGGTTGGGCACGCTGGCCCCTGGCTTGGCGCCGGGCTGCGGCCACTGCGTGCTTTGTTCAAAGGCCAAGGGCACGAAGCTCGAGCCAGGCGCGTTGAGGTTTTCGTCTTGACGACGCTCGGCGTGCACCCGGTAAAAACCGCCCACCACGTAGCGGTCCATCATGTAGACCACTGGCTCGGCCACGGCCGCGTTGATGCGCTCGTTGGTCAGCACCCCTTCTTGGATGATGACCTCGCTCACCGGCTGCTCGGAGTCGCGTCCGGTCATGTCGGCCTTGGCCTGGTCGGACAACTGGTCGAGGTCTTTGACGTCGCGCACCGTCAGCACGCGGTGCAAGGTGTCGATGGCGTTGTCGGCCTTGATCACCACAAACGGTTTGTCGGTGATGCCGTACTCCTTGTACTTGCGGCGAATTTTGGTGAGCAAGGCGTCGACGTTGGTGCGCAAACAATCCAAGCCGGCGGCTTGGTTGAAGTTGACCTCGCCGCACTGGTTGAACATGGGGTTGATGAGCCAGGGGTCCATGTCGAGCAACTTGCCAAAGCGCTTGGCCACTTCTTCGTAGGCTTTGAAATGGTTGCTCTTGCGACGGGTGGCCCAACCTGCGTGCAAAGGCGGCAACAGGAATTGTTCGTGCAGGTCCTCCAAGATGCCGGGCACACCCGCACTCAAATCGTTGTTGAGCAAAATCGTGCAGGGGTCGAAGTGCTTGAGCATCAGGCGGTGCTCAGAGCGCACCAAGGGTTCGAGCGTGATGGACTCGCCGCCGGGCAAATCGATGGTGGTGGGTTCTTTGATTTGGTTGGACAAGGAGCCCAAACGCACGTGCAAACCGGCTTGGTGAAAGATGCGCTGCAACTGCACCAAGTTGCTCAAGTAAAACGTGTCTTGCGTGTTCTCGGGCACCAGCAGCAGGTTGCGCGCTTCGGGGCAAATTTTCTCGATCGCAGCCATGGCCGCTTGCACGGCCAAAGGCATCATCTCGGGCGTGAGGTGGTTCCAACCTGAGGGAAACAGGTTGGTGTCCACCGGCGCGAGCTTGAAGCCCGCGTTGCGGATGTCGACGGCGGAATAAAACGGCGGCGTGTGCTCCATCCATTCCAATCGGAACCAACGCTCGATGACCGGCGTGGATTCGAGGATGCGCTGCTCGAGCTCGTTGATGGGGCCGTTGAGCGCCGTGACCAAATGGGGAACCATGAATACCTTTCTGGCGCTCAGACGCGCACATCGCCCTCGCCCAGCACCACGTACTTGAGCGAGGTCAGGCCCTCGACCCCGACGGGGCCTCGGGCGTGGAATTTGTCGGTGGAGATGCCGATCTCGGCCCCCAGTCCGTACTCAAAGCCATCGGCAAAGCGCGTGCTGGCGTTGACCATCACGCTGGCCGAATCGACCTCACGCAAAAAACGCTGGGCGTGCACGTGGTCGGTGGTGAGAATGGCGTCGGTGTGGTGCGAGGAGTAGTGGTTGATGTGGGCAATCGCCTCGTCCACCCCGGCCACCACCTTGACGCTGATGACGGGCGCGAGGTATTCCTCAAACCAATCTTGCTCGGTCGCATCCACCACGATCGCGCCGGGTAGCGCGGCCAAGATGGCTTTGGCCTCTGGGCAGCAGCGCATCTCCACGCCTTTGGCGGCGTAAACCGCGCCGATGCGCGGCAAAAACGCTGGCGCTGCCGCACGGGCCACCAACAGGCTTTCGGTGGCGTTACAGGGGCTGTATTTGTGCGTCTTGGCGTTGTCTGCCACGGTCACGGCCTGCGCGATGTCGCAGGGGTCGTCCACGTAGGTGTGGCAATTGCCGTCGAGGTGTTTGATGACGGGCACCTTGGCCTCGGCGCTGATGCGCTCGATCAGGCCTTTGCCGCCGCGCGGGATGATGACGTCCACGTACTGCGGCATGGCGATGAGCTGGCCCACGGCGGCGCGGTCGGTGGTGGGCACGAGTTGCACGGCATCGGCGGGCAAGCCGGCTTCCAACAAAGCCTGCTGGACCAAGGCCGCCAAAGCGCGGTTGCTGTCGATGGCCTCGGAGCCGCCGCGCAAGATGCAGGCGTTGCCGCTCTTGATGGACAGGCTCGCGGCCTCGATGGTCACGTTGGGGCGGCTCTCGTAAATCATGCCGAAAACGCCGAGAGGCACGCGCATTTGGCCCACGCGGATACCGCTGGGCATTTGTTTCATGCCCGAGACCTCACCGATGATGTCGGCCATGGCCGCGAGCTGCTCACAGCCTTGGGCGCAGGTCTCGATGACCTTGGGCGTGAGCTTCAAGCGGTCGACCA